>NZ_JBFUEB010000004.1:0-112190 GCF_056404395.1 Rhizobacter sp. P2_D12
GGCAGGTGCTGGATGCGAACGGCAACCCGGCGAGCCGGGATGGCTTCAACGGCAACGCCGCGGCCAACTGCGTGCCGGCAGGAACGCAGCTGCCGGACGGCAAGCCGCTGGCGCTGCTGTGCAAGCGCGGCGAGCAGGTCACGACCGATGCGGACGGGCACCTGGGCTTCGCGGCCAGCCTGCAACCCGGGGCAGCCACCCGCATCAGCACGTGGACGTACAACGAGCGGGGTCAGGTGCTGACGAGTCAAGGCACGCGCGCCGGCGACACGACGAACTCCACGTACTACTCCGACACGAACGCCGACCACACCATCGGCGACCTGGCAACGATCACCGATGCGCGCGGCAAGGTGACCACCTTCAACCGCTACAACCGCTACGGCCAGGTGCTGCAAAGCACAGGCCCCGACGGCGCGGTGACGCTCAACACCTACGACCTGCGCCAGCGCCTGACGTCAAGCAGCATGAACGGCCGCACGACGACCTACGACTATGACGCCGTGGGCCAACTGAAGAAGGTGACTCAACCCGACGGCACCTGGGTCGGCTTCGACTACGACGACGCTCACCGCCAGGTGGCCGCGTATGACGACGGCGGCAACCGCATCGACTACGTGCTCGACAACGCCGGCAACCAGACGAGCGCTTCGGCCCAGGACCCGAGTGGGGCCCTGAGGACGAACCTGGCCCGCGTGATGGACGCCTTGGGCCGCGCCCAGCGCGCGACCGGGCAGGAGGAATGAGCATGAGAACAAGCATGAAACCCCTGGCCGCAACGGCCCTGCTCGCCACGTTCGCCCACGTCGCTCACGCGCAAGGCCTGCCGCCTCCACCGGTCTCGCCCACCCCGGTGACGGAGTACGAATACGACGCCCAGGGCAACCGCACCAAGATCACCCGCGGCGCCGGCACGCTGAACCTGGTGACCCAGCTCGGCTACGACCCGCGGTCGCGCGTGAAGGAGCACACCGACCCGAAGAACGGCAAGACGAGCTTCCAGTACGACGGAGCTGATCGCACGACCCAGGTGACCGACCCGAGGAACCTGGTCACCCAGTACCCGCGCGACGGCTTCGGCAACGCCACCCAGCTGATCAGCCCCGACACCGGCATCTCGAACCAGACGTATGACGAAGCCGACAACCTGATCACCCGCACCGACAGCCGCGGCGTGCTGGCCACGTCCGAGTACGACGTGATCAACCGGCGCACCAGCACCGTCTTCACCAAAGCGGGGATGACCACCCAGGCCTTCACCTGGACCTACGACCAGACCGGTGGGATCTACGGTGCGGGCACCGATCACCTGACCAGCACCAGCTTCCCCGGCGGCAGCACCCAACACGGCTTCAACCTGAACGGCGAGATGGTCGTCGACATCCAGGTGGTCAATGCGGCCTCGGGGGTCAACGCTGCCGCGGTCACCAAGACCGTGAGCTACGGCCAGGATGTGGTGGGTCGGGTGGCGAGCATCACGTACCCGTCGGGCCGCAAATTGGGCATCACCTACGCGAACGGACGGCCCAAGACCATCACGCTCGCCCAGGACACCGGTAGTAGCCCGAACCCGCTGATCAGCCAGATCAAGTGGTTCCCGTTCGGCCCGGTGGAGAACTGGCAGTGGGCGATGGGCACCGGCCCGCAGGACCACGAGCGCGTCTATGACCTGAGCGTGCGCCTGGTGCGCCAGCGCCTGGGGGCGGTGTACCGCGACATCCGGTACGACGAGGCCAGCCGCGTCGTGAGCTTCACGCACCTGAACCCGGACGGCACGCCGCAGCCAGCGTTGGACCAGGGCTTCGGCTACGACGAGAACAGCCGCATCACCGGGATCACGACCGCCACGGCGAGCTGGGCGATCAGCTATGACCCCAACGGCAACCGCACCGGCGTGAGCCTGAACGGCAGCCCGAGCGTTTACACCACCGAGGCGACAAGCAACCGGCTCACCGGCATCACCAACCCGGCGCGCAGCTTCGGCTACGACAACGCCGGCAACACCATCACCGACTCGGCGAGCTACAGCGCCACCTACGACGCGAGCGGCCGGCTGGCCACGCTGACCAAGGGCGGCGTCACGACCACCTACACCTACAACGCCTTCGGGCAGCGGGTGCGCAAGGTCAGCAGCACGGGGCCCCAGAGCACGGTGATCTTCGTGTACGGCCAGCAGGGAGAGCTGCTCGGCGAGTACGACCACACGGGACAGGTGATCCGCGAGTACGCATGGCTGGGCAACGTCCCGATCGCGGTGTTCATGCCGGATCCGGCGAACCCGAACGGACAGCCGCTCGTGTACTACATCCACACCGATCATCTGAACACGCCGCGCGTCGTGGTGGACGTGAACGGCGCGACGCGCTGGACCTGGATCGCTGAGCCCTTCGGCACGACGGTACCCGACAGCAACCCGAGCGGGCTGGGCAGCTTCACCTTCAACCTGCGCTTCCCGGGGCAGTACGCGGATGCGGAGTCGGGGCTGTTCTACAACTACTTCCGAAGCTATGACTCGGGAATTGGGCGCTACAAGGAGAGTGACCCCATCGGGCTTGCCGGCGGCCTCAACACCTTCGCATATGTCGATGCGAATCCCCTTGCCGAAACAGACCCGATGGGTTTGGCTGGAGGACGAGGAGAGCGGGGAGCGACGGGCGGAGCTGGTGGCAAGAACACGGACAACCCATACAAACACTGCCGCGAGCTATCCCCGCCGGACGCCAAATTCGTGGAGTGCCGACACCATCAAACAGGTAAGTGGATCCGCAAACCGCGACCTCCAGAAATGCCGTTTCCCGACAACAAGACTCCGTCGGTCATGTGCGACCAGGGGTGTCAAGATACGATCTTGGTGATTGGCGTTGGTGTGGTCTGCGTTGCAGTGTGTATTCTGCAACCAGAGTTGTGCATACCTGCACTTGGAGCCGCTGCGGCCACACAATGATGAACGAGTCAGATCAATCCCGGGAACTCGACGAAATGTTCGTCGAGGCGAGCAATCTGCTTGAACAGGGGGAAGAGAAAGAGGCGTTCCGCCTTTTTCTCCGTGCTGCTGAGCAAGGGCATTCGCACTCACAGCACAACGTTGCGCTCCTTCTTGAGCTCGGTACCGGCGTGAAGGCCGACAAGTCAGCGGCCATCGGTTGGTATGTGCGCTCTTGGCGTCGGAACCCACAGATGAGCACGGCGGAGAACTTGTCACTGCTGTATGCTGAACTGGGGAGGCGGGAGCGGGCTCGATTCTGGGGGCGACGAGCCAAAGACTTTGGGCGCTAGGAGGGCGAGCTGCGTCTTACGCCGCCCTCCTGATCAGAAATGAACCCGTTTTCGCTTGAGTTGCACGACGCCCACCTCCTTGGCGTGAGCCTCGACCCGGTTCGTCGGACGGTGACGCTGACGGTGGGCGCCTATGAAGAACCCTCTGCGTCCGAGCGAGTCAAGCTTCAGATCCGGTTCGAGCACGTGGAGAGCGTCAACCTGTCCGCTGACCTGACTTCTCTCGCAGACAATTTCAAGGCGGGAAACATCAATTACTGGAACCCCGCCGTGTCGCCGCAATGCACCCATCTCCATCTTGCCGATGGCTACATCGTTGTGTCCGCTCAGACGATCGTCGTCACGCGAATAGGCGACGCCACCTGACAAGGGTCGCATTGATTCGATGACTGCATCCTTCTACGACCAGCTCGCCCCGTTCTACCACCTGCTCTACGGCGACTGGGAGCGTTCCGTGGCGCAGCAAGGCGAAGCCCTGGCCGATCTCCTGCATTCCGCTGGCGTGGAACCTGGCGAGCCGGTGCTCGATGCGGCCTGCGGGATCGGCACCCAAACCCTGGGCCTGCTGGCGCACGGCTGCAAGGTCACGGCGTCCGACATCTCCCCCGGGGCCATCGAACGACTGCGGACCGAACTCGCCCGTCGATCCGTGCAAGCAGCCACGCACGTCGATGATCTTCGAACGCTGGCGTGCACGGCCTCCGGATCGATGGCCGCCGTGATCGCTTGCGACAACAGCCTTCCGCATCTGCTGTCGGACGCTGAACTCGACGATGTGCTGTTTCAACCCGTGCTCTGGGCGCGCCGACCTTCGGACGCGAACTGACGGACGACGCGTGCCGCATCGTTCGGCGCACCTTGCAGCAGGAAGTGGGATGCGTCGATTTCGACATGCTGGCTGCGCGGTGCCAGGCGCATCACCAGTGCGCCTGCCGACCGGGGAACCACGCGATCCCGGGATGCCCGCAGGCAGAGCACCGGCACGCTGACCGTTTCGAGCTTGGCCGACACATCGACGCCCAGCACCGCGCGAAGCCGCGCCTTCAACGCCGCCGGCGACACCTGGCCGAGCGACCGCACCAGCGCATCGCGCAGCGCGGCCGTCGAGTCCCTCCCCAGCACCAGGTGCCCCAGCAGACGGACAGGCGCCAGCCGCACCGGCAGCCCATCGACCAGCCAACCCAGCCTGCCGAGCGCCGGCAGCGGGTTGCGCACGAAGCTGCAGCACAGCACCAGCCCGACCAGGCCGGGCGGCGCCGATGCGGCAATCGACACCGCGATCGGCCCCGAGAACGACTCTCCCAGCAGCACGAACGGCCCATCCTTCGGCAACGCTTCGCGCGCGATGCCCTCCAGCGCCTCGTAGCCCAGCGCCCGGTCGCCCGGGTACCGCACGACGACCACCTCGAACGCGCCATCGAGCGCTGCGATGAAGGGCGCGAACAGCTCGCCCGTCCCGTCCATCCCCGGCAACAGCACCAGCGTGATCACGACGCGCGCGCGTCCACCTTCGCCCCCGCCTCGCCCAGCAGCGCCCGCAGCAGGGACCGGTGGCAGCGCGCCTCGTCCTCGCAGTAGCAGCCCACCGCAAAGTCGCCGTGCTGCGACAAGGCGGCCAGTGCCGCCACCACGTGCGGTGCCTCGCCTTGCCCCATCTCCGTGCGGTACTTGCGCGCAAACTGCGTCCAGCGCGCCGGCGTGATCTCCTCGGCCTTGATCCACGCCATCAGCTCGGCACTCGGCGCCAGCGTCGGCAGCCACGCATCGTAGAAGTCGCGGCTCGCGAACTCGCTCTTCGGCACGCCGCGCGGCGGCCGGCGCACCGTCCCCAGCCGCACGCCCTCGCCGGGCTCGCGCGGGCTGCCGAGTCGAACGATGCGCACCGCCATCAGGCCTCTCCTAGTCGGAAATGATCGTGAACAACTCATCCCGCGTCTGCGGGTCGGCCATGTACTTCTGGTGCAGCGGCCGCATGCGCGCCACCAGCGGGCCGTGGTCGTTCATCGCGACGAATTGTGAGCCCTGTTTCGCGGCCGCCGCGCGCGCCTCCTCGACCCGCTGGTTCCACAGCTCGCGCATGCGCACCGCCGACTTGCGCCCCGCCTCCTGGAAGCGCTTCTGGTCGTCCGGCGACAGCTGCCCCCAGGCCTTGGTCGACATCACCAGCGCCTCCGGCGACACCGTGTGGTTCGACAGGTACATGAACTTCGCGATCTTCGAATGCCCGGCCGATTCGTACGACGGCAGGTTGTTCTCGGCGCAGTCGATGCGCCCGTCCTTCAGCGCGTCGGCCACCTCCTTGTAGGGCAGCACCACCGGCGTCGCGCCGAGCAGCTTCACCATCTCGATCGCGGTGTCCGACTGCTGCACCCGGATGCGCAGGCCGGTGAAATCCTGCGCCTGCCGGATCTGCTTGTTGACGCAGTAGAACGAGCGCGCGCCGCCGTCGTACCAGCCCAGCACCACATAGCCCGCCTCCTTCAGCTTGGCCTCGAAGCGCTCCCCCAGCTTGCCGTCGAGCTGGCGGAACATGTGCTTCGAATCGCGGAACAGGAAGGGCAGCGTCAGCGCCTTGGTGCTCGGCGCCGCCTCCGACAGCGGACCCAGGCTGAACTCCGCCAGGTCCAGCTCGCCGGCCTTCATCATCTGCACCGCCTTCGGCTGGTCGCCCAGGCCGGCGTTCGAGTACACCTTCACGTGGATGCGGTTCTGCGTCTCCTTGCCGACCTGGTCGGCAAAGTACGCCAGCGCTTCCGTCACCGGATACCCGTCGGGGTGGATGTTCCAGGCCCTCAGCTCCTGCGCGAACACCGGTTGAAGCAGGCACGACAAGGCACCCGCGCACAAGGCACGTCCAATCGCTCTCATCTCGTCTCCAGTCGTTGTACTTCTTGTTCCGCTTCCGGGCGGAAGCGGTTCCAGCATTCTGCGCGAAATGGGGGCCGGCTTCGTGCCTCGCTGCCCTCAGGTCACCGGCGCGGGATTGAACAGCACCAGCGCGTTGTGCAGCTTCCAGCGCTCGGCCCAGGTGCGGGTGCGCCCGCTGGCCACGTCCAGCATCAGCCGGAAGAGTTCCCAGCCCACGTCCTCGATCGTCGCGTCGCCGTCGGCGATGCGCCCGGCGTTGACGTCCATCAGGTCGTGCCAGCGCCGCGCCAGGTCGCTGCGCGTGGCCACCTTGATCACCGGGCATTCGGCCAGCCCGTACGGCGTGCCGCGGCCGGTCGTGAAGACGTGCAGGTTCATGCCGGCGGCCAGCTGCAGCGTGCCGCAGATGAAGTCGCTGGCCGGCGTGGCCGCATAGGTCAGCCCCTTGGTCGCGAGCTTCTCCCCCGGCGACAGCACGCCGGTGATGGCCGCGCTGCCGCTCTTGACGATCGAGCCCATGGCCTTCTCGACGATGTTCGACAGCCCGCCCTTCTTGTTGCCCGGCGTGGTGTTGGCGCTGCGGTCGACACGGCCCTTCTGCAGGTAGGCGTCGTACCAGGCCATCTCGCGCACCATCGCCTCGGCGATCTCGGGCGTCGCGGCGCGCGCGGTGAGCTGCGCGATGCCGTCGCGCACCTCGGTGGTCTCGGAGAACATCACGCTGGCCCCGGCCCGCACCAGCAGGTCGGTCGCGAAGCCGACCGCCGGGTTCGCCGTGACGCCGCTGAAGGCATCGCTGCCGCCGCACTGCACACCCACCACCAGCTCGCTGGCCGGGCAGGTCTCGCGCCGGCGGCGGTCCAGCCGCTCCAGGTGCGCGCGCGCCGTCGCCATGATCGAATCGATCATCGACATGAAGCCGACGTGCGCCTCGGCCTGCAGGCACACCACGTCCAGCGCCTCGGGCGCGCTGGCCGTGCCGCGCTCGTCGCGGATCGAGATCGTGCCCGGCGGCAGCAGCCGCTCCGGCTGCAGCTTCTCGCAGCCCAGGCTCACCACCATCACCTCGCCGCCGAAGTTCGGGTTCAGGCTGATGTTGCGCAGCGTGCGGATCGGGATCACCGCGTCCGGCGCGTCGATCGCCACGCCGCAGCCGTAGCTGTGCTCCAGCCCGACCACGTCGTCGACGTTCGGGTAGCGCGGCAACAGCTCGGCCTTGATGCGCTGCACCGCGAAGTCCACCACGCCGGCCACGCACTGCACCGTGGTCGTGATGGCCAGGATGTTGCGCGTGCCCACCGAACCGTCGGCGTTGCGGAAGCCTTCGAAGGTGTAGCCGTCCAGCGGCGGCAGGGCCGGCGCCGGCCGCGTGGCCATCGGCAGGCCGGTCAGCTCGCGCGCCTGCGGCATCTGCAGCAGCCGCTCGTGCACCCAGCTGCCGGCCGGGATGTCCCGGGCGGCCAGGCCGATGCTCACGTGGTAGCGCAGCACCGGCGTGCCGGCCGGCAGGTCGACCAGCGCCACCTTGTGGCCCTGCGGCACCGCCTCGCGCAGCACCAGCCCGCCATCGAGCACGGTGCCGGCGGGCAGCCCGCCGTCGTTGGCAACGATCGCGACGTTGTCGAGATCGTGCATGCGGATCGTCAACGGTTTGCGGGGCTCGCCCATCACCTGCTCCTTCTCGTCACGGCTTGACGTTGCCGTCTTTCACGATCTTCGCCCACTTGACCAGCTCGGCGCGGCCGAACGCGGCGAACTGCTCCGGCGTGTTCGGCGTGTACTGCAGGCCCAGCGCCTCCATCTTCGCCTTCACCTCGGGCATCACGATGATCTTGGCGACTTCGGCGTTGATGCGCTTGACGATGGCCGGCGGCGTGCCGGCCGGCGCATAGAAGGCCTGCCAGCTGGCGACGTCGAAGCCGGCCACGCCGGCCTCCTGCAGCGTCGGCACGTCGGGCAGCGCGATGCTGCGCTTGGCCGAGGTCACCGCCAGCGCGCGCACCTTGCCGCTCTGCACGTAGGGCAGGGCCACCGTCACCGTCTCGAAGCTCATCGGGATCTGGTTGCCGATCACGTCCTGGATGGCCGGCGCGCTGCCCTTGTACGGCACGTGCGTCAGCTCGGCGCCGGTCAGCAGTTTGAAGGTCTCGCCCGACATGTGCTGCGAGCTGCCCTGGCCGGACGAAGCGAACGCGATGTCGCCGGGCTTGGCCTTGGCCGCGGCGACCAGTTCCTTCACCGTCTTGTAGGGCTGCTCGGTGGCGACCAGCAGCACGTTCGAGATGCTGCCCAGCAGGATCACCGGCGCGAAATCCTTCGCGGCGTCGTACGGCATCTTCGGCTGCAGCACCGGGTTGATCGCGTGGCTCGCGATGGTGCCGAGCAGGAAGGTGTAGCCATCGGGCGGCGACTTGGCCACCGAGTCGGCGCCGATCACGCCGCCGGCGCCGGCCTTGTTCTCGATCAGCACGGTCTGCTTCAGCGCGACCTGCAGCTTCTCGCCCAGCAGCCGCGCCAGGATGTCCGAGGTGCCGCCGGCCGCGAAGGGCACGACGATGCGCACCGGCTTGGCCGGCCAGGCCTCCTCGGCGTGGGCGCCCGCGGCAGCGCAGGCGGCCAGCAGGGCAAGCAGGGTTCGGCGAGCGATCATGGAATGTCTCCTCAAATGCCGGAAGCTGGAACGTTACGCCTGTCGCCAGGCGCGCGCAGGGCATTCCGGCGAATGCCCTGCGCGCTGCACGATCAGAAGGCCATGCGGATGCCGGCCTGGATCACGCGCTGCTCGGTGATGTAGTCCTTCAGGTCGCCGGTCGCGAACGACGCGCCGGCATAGAGATAGGTGTTCTTCGACAGCCCGTAGCGCCCGGTGGCCGCAGCCTTGCCCAGCGTCGCGCTCTGGCCGCTCGCGCTCTCGTACTTCACGCCCGAGTAGTTGACGCCCCAGGTCATGAAGCCGACCGGGATCTCGACCCCCAGCGTGTAGCCGTTGATCTTCGACGCGGTGAACGTGCCGCCGCCGCTGGTCACCGCCAGGTTGGCGCCGGTGAAGGCACCGTTGCCGGCGGTGGTGGTCAGCTCGCTGTCGCGCTGGATGCCGCCGAGCAGCTTGACCGGGCCGAAGTTGTAGTTCGCACCGATCGTCAGCGACTTGTTGGTGTTGTCGCCGGTCGTGCGCGACTTGTTCCACTCGTACGACAGCGCAACGTTGGCCGCACCCTGCGCGAGGGCCAGCTTCACGCCGTGGAAGCGGTCGGCCGTGCCTTCGCCCGGGGCCACCTGCGCCGCCGCGTAGAAGCCGCCCAGCGTCGGCGTCTGGTACTGCACGATGTTGTTGGCGCGCGGCGCGTTCAGCCAGAACGGCAGCGCCTTGCCCATGTTGGTGACGCCCGTGCCCTGGTTGTTCACGGCGGCATTGCCGAACGGGTTGGTCAGGCCCATCACCGAGTCTTCCAGGATGTACTGGCGGCCCAGGCGCAGCTCGCCGGCCGAGGCCGAGCCGAGCGCGATGAAGGCCTGGCGGCCGAAGGCGAGCCCGCCCTGGCCCAGCGTGCCGGCGTCGGCGTTCAGGCCGGCCTCCAGCACGACGGAGCTGCGCAGCCCGCCGCCCAGGTCTTCATTGACGCGGATGCCCCAGCGCGATCCGTTCAGCCCGTTGACGACGCCGTCGTTCATCTTCGTGACGCTCTGGCCGCCGGCCTGGTCGCCGGCCTTGTACTGGCTGATGTTGACGTCGACCAGCCCGTACAGCGTGACGCTGGACGTGCTTTGCGCCTGGGCGGCGGCGCCGGTCAACCCGAGCAGCACGGCGGCTGCGATGGCGGTTCTCCTCATGTCTCTCTCCTCGTTGGTGTGTGTCGATCTTTGTCTGGCCAGGGGGAACTCGCCGTCCTCGGGGCGAGCGAATCCCTTCGCGCCATGGCCATGGCGCGTCGGGGGTGGATCAGGGGCGGGGCTGGCTCGCGGGTGTTACAGCAGGCCCGGCAGCCACAGCGAGAACGCGGGCACGTAGGTGACCAGCAGCAGCGCCGCGATCAGCGCGCCGTAGAACGGCCAGATGGTCTTCATCACGGTGCCGACCGAGACGCCGCCGATCGCGCAGCCGACGAACTGCGTCGTGCCCACCGGCGGCGTGTTCAGCCCGAGCGCGCAGTTGATCAGCATCACCATGCCGAACTGGATCTCGCTCATGCCGTAGTGCTGGCAGATCGGCAGGAAGATCGGCGTGCACACCAGGATGGTGGCGGCCATGTCCAGGAAGGTGCCGAGCAGGAACAGGATGATGTTGACCAGCAGGAAGATCAGCCACGGGCTGGTCGTCACCGCCGACAGCGCCTGCCCGGTCAGCGCCGGCACCTCGTACAGGCTGATGATGTAGCCGAACGAGGCCGAGATGCCGATCAGCAGCAGCACGACGCCGGTGGTCTTCACCGCCTTCGCGGCCGCCTTCAGGAACTGCTCCCATTTGAGCGTGCGATACACCACCACGCTCAGGATCAGCGCGTACAGCACCGCCACCGCCGCCGATTCGGTTGCAGTGAACACGCCCGACAGGATGCCGCCCAGGATCAGCACCACGACGAACAGCCCCGGCAGCGAGGCCGCGAAGGTGCGCGCGACGATGCTCCAGCCCGGGAAGGTGCCGGCCGGGTAGCCGCGCTTGACGGCCACCAGGTAGGCGGCGGCCAGGTTGCACAGCGTCAGCACCAGCGCCGGGATCAGGCCGGCCAGGATCAGCTTGGCGATCGACACCTTGCCGCCCGCGGCCAGCGTGTAGATGATCATGTTGTGGCTGGTGGGCATCAGCGCGCCCACCAGCGCCGCATGGGTCGTCACGTTGACCGCGTAGTCGGCGTGGTAGCCCTGCTTCTTCATCATCGGGATCATCACCGCGCCCATCGCCGACACGTCGGCCACCGGCGAGCCGGAGACGCCGCCGAACAGCGTGCAGGCCACGACGTTCGACATGCCCAGCCCGCCGCGGATGTGCCCGACCGCGGCGTTCGCGAAGTTGACGATCTTGTCGGCGATGCCGCCGTAGAGCATCAGCTCGCCGGCGAAGATGAAGAACGGGATCGCGAGGAACGAGAACACGTTCATGCCCGAGGTCATCTGCTGGAAGATGACCGCCATCGGCAGCCCTTCGTACAGGATGGTCGCGAGCGCCGACAGCCCGATCGAGAACGCCACCGGGACGCCGAGGATCAGCAGCCCGAAGAACGTGATGCAAAGAATCGTCAGTGCCATGCCGGCTCCACTTCCACGCCGCGCAGCAGGGCCACGATGTGTTCGATCGAGAAAAGGATGATGAGGGCGCCGGCCGCGACGAAGGGCACGTAGCGCCAGGACTCGGAGATGCCCAGCGTCGGGATCATGTAGCCGCGCACCGAGTCGAACATCAGCGCGCAGTTCCAGGCCATCAGCCCGCCGAACAGCATCGTCAGCAGGTGGATCAGGATCTCCATCGGCATCTTGGCCTTCTCGGGCAGGATGAAGCTGAGCAGCTCCATGCCGATGTGGCCCGCATCGCGCACGCCGACGGCGCACCCGAGCATGGTCACGTACAGCACCAGCACCAGGGCCAGGCTCTCGGCCCAGGTGGGGGTGCTGTTCAGCACGTAGCGGCCGAACACCTGGTACAGCACCGCCGCGAGCAGCAGCACCAGGCCGGCCACGCCGAGCCGCAGGCAGGCCTTGGCAATGGCCGCGCAGAGTTGGGTGAACATCGCTTACTTGGTGTCCTGGATGCGCTTGACGAGGTCCTTCAGCTTCGGGTCGGCCAGGAACTTGTCATACACGGGCTTCATGGCGGCCTGGAACGAGGCCTTGTCGACCTCGATGATCTGCGAGCCGGCGGCCTTCACGGTGGCGAGCGACTTCTCTTCGCGCTCGTCCCACAGCTTGCGCATGTAGGGCACCGATTCCTTCGCGGCCTGGCGGATCGCCTTCTGGTCTTCCGGGCTCAGCGCGTCGAACACCTTCTTCGAGAACAGCAGCATCTCGGGCGCCATCGAGTGCTCGGTCTTCGAGTAGTACTTGGCCACCTCGAACTGGCGCGAGCTCTCGTACGACGGGAAGTTGTTCTCGGCGCCGTCGACCAGGCCGGTCTTCAGCGCGGTGTAGACCTCGCCGAAGGGCATCGGCGTCGCGTTCGCGCCCATCGCCTCGAGCAGCGAGACCCACAGGTCCGACTGCTGCACGCGGATCTTCAGGCCCTTGGCGTCGGCCAGCGTCTTGATCGGCTTCTTGACGGTATACATCGAGCGCGCGCCGCTGTCGTAGTAGGCCAGGCCGATGAAGCCCTGGGCCTCGCAGCTCTTCAGGATCTCCTCGCCGATCGGGCCGTCGAGCACCGCGCGCATGTGTTCCTTCGAGCGGAACAGGAAAGGCATCGTCGGCACCACGGTGGCCGGGCAGATGTTGTTCATCGGCGCGATGTTCACGCGCGTCATCGGGATCGCACCGATCTTGGTCTGCTCGATGGTGTCCTTCTCGGCACCGAGCGCGCCGTTGTTGAACACCTTGATGCTGTGCTTGCCGTTGGTCAGCTTCGACAGCGTCTGGCCCATCTGCTTGACGGCCAGCACGGTCGGGTAGTCGTCCGGGTGGATGTCGGTGGAGCGGAATTCGGTCGCCTGCGCGGTGCCGAAGGCGGCGAGGCCGGCCAGGGCCAGCGCGGCGGCGAGGGTGCGGGGTGTTTTCATGGTTTGTCTCCTGGTGAACAAGTCGTGCGGATCAGAAAGCGAAGGCGGCCTCGGGCAGGCCGGTCACGCCGGGCTCGGTGACGAAGACCGAGCCGTCGGGCGCATCGCCGGCCGCCGCGGGCAGCCGGATCGAGGTGATGAACAGGTGGCGCAGCTGCGGGCCGCCGAAGGCGCACATGGCGGGCTTGGGCACCGGCACGCGCAGCGAGCGGTCGAGCCGGCCATCGGGCGCGAAGCGGTGCACCAGGCCGGCGTCGTTGGCGCAGATCCAGTAGCCGCCGTCGGCATCCACCGCGGCGCCGTCGGGGCGGCCGGGGTGGCGGTTCATGTCGACGAACTCGCGGCGGTTCGTCGGCGTGCCGTCGGCGTCGAGGTCGAAGGCCCAGATGCGGCGCACGCTGGGGTGCGAGTCGGACAGGTACATGACCTCGCCGCGCGGGCTGAAGGCCAGGCCGTTGCCGGTGATCAGGCCCGACACGACGGGCGCCGACAGGCCGCTCCCGTCGAGCCGGAACAGCGCGCCGAACGGCGACGCGAGCGACATGTCGCGCACCATCGTGCTGGCCCAGAARCGGCCCTGGCGGTCGCAGCGSCCGTCGTTGAARCGCATGCCGTCGCGCGGATGCGTGATGGCGGCAACGAGGTCGGACTGCAGCGTACCCGCCTCGCCCAGGCGCAGGTGGAAAACGCCGCTTTCCATCGCCGCGAGCAGCCCGCCGCGCGCATGCAGCGCGATGCAGGCCACGCGCTCGGCGCAGGCCCAGCTGTCGACGCGGCGCGCCGCCCAGTCGAAGCGCCGCACCTGGCGGCCCTCGATGTCGACCCAGTACAGGGCCTGCTCGGCCACCGACCACAGCGGGCTTTCGCCGACCTGGTCCAGCGAGGCGTCGAGCCGGTCCATGCGCAGCGTCGCGATCATTCGAACGGGCCGGTGCGCACGAACGCGCCGCCCTGGTACAGCACGGCCGGGTCGTTGAAGTCGAGCACCGGCTGGCGGGCCTCGACCGCGGCGCGGAACGGCTCGGAGCTGTCCTGCGGCACGTAGCCCAGGTGCTTGGCCCTGGTGTTGTCCCACCACTGCGTGCGGTTGTTCGACATGCCGTAGACCACGCTGTAGCCGACCAGCGGCGCGGTCAGGCACGACATCACCAGCCGCTCCAGGTCGTCGAAGCTCATCCAGGTGGCCAGCATGCGGCGGTCCTTCGGCTCCGGGAAGGACGAGCCGATGCGCAGGCAGGCCGTCTCGATGCCGTGGCGGTCGAAGTAGAAGCGCGCCAGGCTCTCGCCGAAGGCCTTGCTGACGCCGTACAGGCCGTCCGGGCGCACCGGCGCATCGGCATCGATCACCTCGTCCTGCCGGTAGAAGCCGGTGACGTGGTTGGAGCTGGCGAACAGCACGCGCCTGACGCCATGCTTGCGCGCCGCTTCGTACAGGTTGTAGGTGCCGACGATGTTGGCCTGCAGGATCGGCTCGAAGGCCGCCTCGACCGACACGCCGCCCAGGTGGATCACCGCATCGACGCCTTCGAGCAGGCCGTGCACCGCGGCGGCATCCTGCAGCGGCACCTGGCTCAGCTCTTCGCCGGCGGCGGCCGTGCCCAGCTCGGCCAGGTCGGACAGGCGCAGCACGTCGCAGTAGGCCTTCAGGCGGGGGCGCAGCACGCGGCCCAGGCCTCCGGCGGCGCCGGTCAGCAGCAGGCGCTTGAAGCGCAGGGAAGTGGTGGAAGTCGGCGGGGTCGTCATCGGGAGAGTCTTTCACGGACCGACCGCGGTGGGGCGCTGCCGGCAACAGGTACGTCATCAGTTGTCGTACAACATGCCGAATGATTGGTGAGGGGCAGGGGGCTTGTCAAGCCAACGGAATGAGGGTAATCCCGAGGCGCGCATACGTCGTGGCGCTGGCAAACGATGGCGTGGACCACGTACATTGTTGTACGACGACAAAGGCGCCGAGCGCCTGTCATCCGGTGCCGTACATTTAAAACCCTGCCAGCGACTCCACCATGACGCGTCCGATGCCTGCCACGCCCGCCCCAGCTGCGTTCGACCTGCCGCGCCGCCGTCCGCGCAGCCTGGCCGTCGGCCTGGTCGAGACGCTGAGCGCGCGCATCCGCGACGACGTGATGCGTCCGGGCGACAAGCTGCCCACCGAGGCCGCCATCATGGACGAGTTCGGTGTCAGCCGCACCGTGGTGCGCGAGGCGCTGTCGAAGCTGCAGGCCGGCGGGCTGGTCGAGACGCGGCACGGCGTGGGCACCTTCGTCGTCGGCACCGGCGGCACGCAGAATTTCCGCATCGATCCGGAGCAGATCGCCACCGCGCGCGAGGTCATCGCGGTGCTCGACCTGCGCATCGGCCTGGAGGCCGAGGCGGCCGGCCTGGCCGCGGTGCGCCGCACCGACGCCAACATCGACGTGATGCGCAGCGCGCTGGCCGCCTTCGCGCTGGCCATCGAGCAGGACGGCGACGCGATCGCGCCCGATTTCCAGCTGCACATGGAGATTGCACGCGCCACGCAGAACGTGCACTTCGTCGAGCTGATGACCTACCTCGGCACGATGATCATCCCGCGCGCCCGGCTGAACACCGCCAAGGTGGCCGGCGAAGGGCGGCGCGAGTACCTGCAGCGCGTCAACGTCGAGCACGAGAGCATCGTCAACGCGATCGCCGGCCGCGACCCCGAAGCCGCCCGTGCGGCCATGCGCACGCACCTGGCCAACAGCCGCGAACGCCTGCGCCGCGCTGACAGCAGCGCCGCGACACCCTAAGATAAATCGATACACCGCCTCTTGAATCTGCTGCGGTCATGTTGTACGATGACTGACAACTGAAGAACTTCAACGGAGACGCGCATGTCACCCCAGGAACTCAAAACCACCATTTCGTCGGGTCTGCTGTCGTTCCCGGTGACCGACTTCGACGCCGATGGCAACTTCCGCCCGTCGACCTACGCGAAGCGCCTCGAGTGGCTGGCGCCGTACGGTGCGACGGCGCTGTTCGCGGCCGGCGGCACCGGCGAGTTCTTCTCGCTGGTCGGCGAGGAATACAGCCGGGTCATCCAGGTCGCGGTCGACACCTGCAAGCACAGCGTGCCCATCATTGCCGGCACCGGCGGCCCGACCCGCCAGGCGATCGCGATGGCGCAGGAGGCCGAGCGCCTGGGCGCCAAGGGCCTGCTGCTGCTGCCGCACTACCTGACCGAAGCCGGGCAGGCGGGTCTGGTGGCGCATGTCGAGGCGGTGTGCAAGTCGGTGAAGATCGGCGTGATCGTCTACAACCGCGCGGTGTGCAAGCTCAGCGCCGCCAGCCTGCAGCAGCTGGCCGACCGCTGCCCGAACCTGGTCGGCTTCAAGGACGGCGTCGGCGAGATCGAGGCGATGGTGACGGTGCGCCAGAAGTTGGGCGACCGCTTCGCCTACCTGGGCGGGCTGCCGACGGCCGAGGTCTATGCCGCGGCCTACAAGGCGCTGGGCGTGCCGGTGTACTCGTCGGCGGTGTTCAACTTCGTGCCGAAGACCGCGATGCAGTTCTACCACGCCGTGGCCGCCGACGACCGTGCGACGCAGAGCCGGCTGATCGACGAGTTCTTCCTGCCGTATCTCGACATCCGCAACCGCCAGGCGGGCTATGCGGTCAGCATCATCAAGGCCGGCGCGACGCTGGTCGGCCACCCGGCCGGGCCGGTGCGCCCGCCGCTGACGGACCTGAGCGGCGAAGAGGTCGAGATGTTGTCGGCCTTGATCAAGCGCCTCGGGCCGCAGTAGGGATTCGCCGCGGGCCGGCCGAGCGCCGGCCCATGTACTCATTGGACGAGGGGCAGACATGTCCGAGCATCTGAACTACATCAACGGTGCGTGGGTCGCAGGCACGCGCTTCGCCCCCAACATCAACCCGTCGGACCTGGCCGACACCGTCGGGCAGTACGCCAGCGCCAGCGCCGCGCAGGTCGGCGAGGCGGTGCAGGCTGCACGCGCCGCCGCGCCGGGTTGGGCTGCGTTCAGCGTGCAGGCGCGCGCCGACGCGCTGGACCGCATCGGCACCGAGATCCTCGCGCGCCGCGAGGAGCTGGGCACGCTGCTGTCGCGCGAAGAGGGCAAGACCCGGCCCGAAGGCATTGGCGAGGCCACGCGCGCCGGCAACATCTTCAAGTTCTTCGCCGGCGAGTGCCTGCGCACGCCGGGCGAGCTGCTGCCGTCGGTGCGGCCGAACATCGGCGTCGAGATCACGCGCGAGCCGGTCGGCGTGGTCGGCATCATCAGCCCGTGGAACTTCCCGATCGCGATCCCCGCGTGGAAGATCGCGCCGGCGCTGGCCTACGGCAACTGCGTGGTGTTCAAGCCGGCCGACCTGGTGCCGGGCTCGTCGTGGGCGCTGGCGGAAATCATCTCGCGCGCCGGCCTGCCGGTCGGCGTGTTCAACCTGGTGATGGGCGCGGGCCGCGAGGTCGGCCAAGCGATCGTCGACCATGCCGGCATCGATGCGATCAGCTTCACCGGTTCGCAAGGCGTCGGCCAGCAGGTCGCGCAGGCGGCCGTGGCGCGCGGCGCCAAGGTGCAGCTGGAGATGGGCGGCAAGAACCCGCAGGTGGTGCTGGACGACGCCGACCTGAAGCAGGCGGTCGAGCTGTGCGCGCAGAGCGCGTTCTTCTCGACCGGGCAGCGTTGCACCGCGTCGAGCCGGCTGATCGTGACGGCCGGCATCCACGACCGGTTCGTCGAGGCCCTGGCCGAGCGCGTGCGCGGGCTGAAGGTCGGCCATGCGCTGGCGGCCGGCATCGACATCGGCCCGGTGGTGTCGAAGGCGCAGCTGGAACAGGACGAGCGCTACATCGAGATCGGCCAGGGCGAGGGCGCGCGCCTCGTGGCCGGCGGCCAGCGCGTGAAGGCCGAGACCGACGGCTTCTACCTCGCGCCGGCGCTGTTCGTCGACTCGACGCCGAAGATGAAGATCAACCGCGACGAGATCTTCGGCCCGGTGGCATCGGTGATCCGCGTGAAGGACTACGACGAGGCACTCGCGGTGTCGAACGACACGCCGTTCGGCCTGTCGGCCGGCATCGCGACCAGCTCGCTGAAGTATGCGACGCACTTCAAGCGCCACGCGCAGGCCGGCATGGTGATGGTCAACCTGCCGACCGCGGGCGTCGACTACCACGTGCCGTTCGGCGGTCGCAAGGGCTCGAGCTACGGGCCGCGCGAGCAGGGCAGCTACGCGCGCGAGTTCTACACGGTGGTGAAGACCGCCTACATCGGCACCTGAGAGGCACCTGACGACTGTCCCCTGTGCCCTCCGTCCGGCTGCGCCGACAACGCAGCAAGTGCGGAGGTCGCGATGGAGTTGCTCAGGTTGGTTCAGTCCCAGGTTCGCCTGGGTGCGCCGCTCCCCTGGGGCGTGCGGGACGAGGCAGGCGTGCTGTTGCTGGCACGCGGCCATGTGTTCATCGACGAGGCCCAGATGCAGGCGCTGCTGCGCCGCGGCGCCTATGTCGACCTCGAAGAGGTGAAGGCCGCCGCGCGCGCCGAGCAGCAGGTCGCGGCGCGCCCGGCCGACTTGTTCGAGCAGTGGGACAAGATGCTGTGGCGCATCGACCGGCTGCTGAAGAGCATCGGCGAAGCGGGCTTCGCGGCGCGTGCCGCCGACGTCGCCGCGCGCCTGGTGGCGCTCATCGACCGCGATCCCGACATCGGCATCTTCCTGTCGATCCGCAAGGACAAGCCGCGGTTCACGCTGTACGGCCTGACGCATTCGCTGCACACCGCGCTGCTGGCCTGCCTGATGGCGCGGCGGCTGGGCTGGGCGGCCGAGCGCACGCTGACGCTGGTGAAGGCGGCGCTGACGATGAACGTCGGCATCCTGGAACTGCAGGGCCGGCTGGCGGCGCAGGGCGTGCCGGCCATGCCGCCGCAGCTCGACCAGGTGGGCGGGCACCCGCAGCAGGGCGTGGCGATGTTGCAGGCGGCCGGCGTCGACGATGCCGAGTGGCTGCAGGCGGTGGCCGAGCACCACGAACGGCCGGGCGGTGGCGGCTACCCGCAGGGCCTGGCCCAGCCGTGCGAGATGGCGCGGGCGCTGCGGCTGGCCGACATCTTCATGGCGCGCATCACGCCGCGCGTCTCGCGGCCGGCCATCAGCACGCAGGACGCGGCGCGCGACCTGTTCAAGGAGGATGGCGGCGGGCCGCTCGCGATGGCCATCATCAAGGAGCTGGGCATCTATCCGCCCGGGGACTTCGTGCAGCTCAAGAGCGGCGAACGCGCGGTGGTGGTGCGCCGCGGCGACAGCGCACGCACGCCGATCGCGGCCAGCATCACCGACAAGAGCGGCATGCCGGTGGTGCACACCACGCAGCGCGACACCGCGTGCGAGGGCTATGCGATCGTCGCGACGCTGCCCGACAGCCCGTTGGTGGCGCGCATGCTGCCGGAGCGGCTGTACGGGCTGCCGGCCTGACGGCGGGCGGCCCGGGCCTCAGGCCTTCTTGCCCTGGTTGGCGACGGCCGCGGCCGCCTTGGCCGCCGCTTCCGCATCGCCCAGGTAGTAGCTCTTGATCGGCTTCAGGTCGGCATCCAGTTCGTAGACCAGCGGGATGCCGTTCGGGATGTTGACGCCGACGATGTCGGCATCGGCGATGTTGTCGAGGTATTTCACCAGCGCGCGGATGCTGTTGCCGTGGGCGGCGATCACGATGCGCTTGCCCGCCTTGATGGCCGGCGCGACGCTGTCGTTCCAGAATGGCAGCACGCGGGCGACGGTGTCCTTCAGGCATTCGGTGAGCGGCACGTCCTCGGGCTTCAGCTTCGCGTAGCGGATGTCCTGGCGCTGGCCGCGCGGGTCGTTCGCGTCGAGCGCGGGCGGCGGCGTGTCGTAGCTGCGGCGCCAGATCAGCACCTGCTCGTCGCCGTACTGCTTGGCCATGTCGGCCTTGTTCAGGCCCTGCAGCGCGCCGTAGTGGYGCTCGTTCAGCCGCCAGCTGTGCACCACGGGCAGCCAGGTGCGGTCCATCTGGTCGAGCGCATGCCACAGCGTCCAGACGGCGCGCTTGAGCACCGAGGTGTAGGCGACGTCGAAGTCGTAGCCCTCGGCCTTCAGCAGCCGGCCGGCCTCCCGGGCCTGCTCGACGCCGGTGGCGGTGAGGTCGACGTCGGTCCAGCCGGTGAAGCGGTTCTCCAGGTTCCAGGTCGATTCGCCGTGGCGGATGAGCACGAGTTTGTACATGGCGGGCGCGTGGTTGGGTGCTGCGGGGTGAAAAGGCGGCCCCGGGAGGCCGAGCGGCGAATTCTATAATTCGCGATTGCCTTCCAACCCTGGGCCACGCCTGTGAAATTCGTTCTCGACAACTGGTATCTGTTCGCGGTGGCCCTGGTCTCCGGTGGCCTGCTGCTGTGGCCGCTGCTGCGCCGCGGGGCCCAGTCCGGCGCGCTGACCACCGCCGAAGCCGTGCACCTGATCAACCGCGAGAAGGCGGTGCTGATCGACGTCAGCGAGGCCGAGGAATACGCCGCCGGCCATGCCGCCGGGGCCAAGAACGTGCCGCTGGCACAAATCGAGACCTCCAACGCGCTGCCCAAGAACAAGGCCTTGCCGCTGGTGGTGCTGTGCCCGAGCGGCGCACGCGCCACGCGGGCCATCGCTATCCTTCGCAAGGCCGGCTACGAGAACGCGCGGGCGCTGGCCGGTGGCCTGAAGGCGTGGCGCGAGGCGAACCTGCCGGTCGAGAAATCGGCCTGAAACCCGTTGGAGTGAAGTGATGCAAGCGGTGAAGATGTACACCTCGATGGTGTGCCCCTACTGCCAGCGCGCCAAGCAGTTGCTGAAGTCGCGCGGCGTCGACCAGATCGACGAGGTGCGCGTGGACCTGCAGCCCGCGCTGCGCGACGAGATGATCGAGCTGACGGGCCGGCGCACGGTGCCGCAGATCTTCATCGGCAGCACCCACGTCGGCGGCTGCGACGACCTGATCGCGCTCGACCAGCGCGGCGGCCTCGCGCCGCTGCTCTCGGCGGCGGCCCGCTGACGCGGCCGACGCACCGCCCGCCGATCCCGCGTCCACACCAGGCGTTTCAATTTCCGCCCGGCGCGTCGGACATAATCCGCGCCGCAGCCCGTGCGTCCTGCGTGCGGGCTTTCGTCCATCTGCAGTTCCCGTCTTTTGCCCATCGCGAGATCACCATGTCCGACGACACCCAGACCCCCGTGTTCCAGATCCAGCGCCTGTACCTCAAGGACATGTCGCTCGAGCAGCCGAACTCGCCGCAGATCCTGCTGGAACAGACCGCCCCGCAGGTCGACATCAACCTGGGCCTGGCCGCCGAGCCGGTGGCCGACGGCATCTACGAGGTGAGCGTGACCGCCACCGTGACGACCAAGGTGAACGACAAGACGCTGTTCCTGGTCGAGGCCAAGCAGGCCGGCATCTTCGAGATCCGCAACATCCCCGAAGAGCAGCTGCAGCCGATCATCGGCATCGCCTGCCCGCAGATCATCTACCCGTACCTGCGTGCCGTGGTGTCCGACATCTGCACGCGCGCCGGCTTCCCGCCGGTGCTGCTGGCCGAGGTGAACTTCCAGGCCATGTTCGAGGCGCAACAGCAGCAGGCCGCCAACGGCTCGGCCGCTCCCGCCATCAACTGAAACCCCGATGAAGCTGACCGTCCTCGGCGCCGGCGCCTGGGGCACGGCGCTGGCCGCGAGCACGGCCGCGCGGCACGACACCCGGCTGTGGGTGCGCGACGCGCAGCAGTGCGAGCGCCTGCAGACGCTGCGCGAGAACCAGCGCTACCTGCCCGGCGTCCCGCTGCCGGCGGCGTTGCAGCTGTCGGCCGATTTCGACAGCAGCGTCGAGCATGCGCGCGGCGGCCTGCTCGTCATCGCCACGCCGATGGCCGGCCTGGCCGAGGTGCTGCGCCGCCTGCCCGCCGACGCGAGCGGCGTGCTGTGGCTGTGCAAGGGCTTCCAGGACGGCACCGGCTGGCTCGGCCACGAGGTCGCGCGGGCGGTGCGCCCGGCCGACCCGCGCGTCGGCGTGCTGTCCGGCCCGAGCTTCGCGCTCGAGGTCGCACAGGGCCGGCCGGCGGCGCTGGTCGCGGCCAGTGCCGACGACGCGCTGTGCGAACTGGCGGTCGAGGCCTTCCACAGCGACAGCCTGCGCATCTATGCGTCGAACGACGTGATGGGCGTCGAGGTCGGCGGCGCGCTGAAGAACGTGATGGCCATCGCCACCGGCATCGCCGACGGCATGCGCCTCGGGCTGAATGCACGCGCCGCGCTGATCACGCGCGGGCTGGCCGAGATGACGCGGCTGGGCGTCGCGCTCGGCGCCCGGCCCGACACCTTCATGGGCCTGTCCGGCCTGGGCGACCTGGTGCTCACCGCTACCGGCGACCTGTCGCGCAACCGCAAGGTGGGCCTGCGGCTGGCCGAGGGCCGCCCGCTGCCGCAGATCCTGTCCGAGCTGGGCCACGTGGCCGAAGGCGTGGCCTGCGCCGCGACGGTGCTGCGCCGGGCCCGCGCCCGCGCGGTCGACATGCCGATCACCGAGGCGGTGGTGGGCGTGCTGGAAGGACGCTGGACGCCGGCCCAGGCGATCCAGGAACTGATGTCGCGCGATGCGCGCCGCGAGAGCTGAACCGATGACGATGCAACGCCGAACCCTGCTGGCCGCCGCGGCGCTGGCCGCCGCCCTGCCGACGCAGGCCCAGTCCTGGCCGGCGCGGCCGATCCGCCTGGTGGTGCCGTTCCCGCCCGGCAGTTCGCCGGACATCATCGCGCGCCTGCTGGCCGAGCCGCTCGCGCATGCGCTCGGCCAGGCCGTCGTCGTCGACAACAAGCCGGGTGCCGGCGGCAACCTGGGCACCGGGGTCGCCGCGAAGGCCGAACCCGACGGCTACACCTTCCTGTTCACGATCCAGGGCCCGCTGGTCACCGCACCGCTGTTGTCGAAAAGCCTGGGCTACGATCCGCTGAAGGACCTGGTGCCGGTGACGCTGGTGGCGACCTCGCCGAACGTGCTGGTGGTCGACCCGAAGCTGGGCGTCGAGACGCTGGCCGACTTCGTGCGCGTCGCGAAGGCGAAGAAGGGCCAGCTGAACTACGGCAGCGTCGGCAACGGCAGCGCGGCGCATCTCGCGATGGAGTCGTTCAAGAGCCGCGCCGGGCTGGACATCGTGCACGTGCCGTACCAGGGCTTCCCGCAGGTCGTCAACGCGATCCTGGCCGGCCAGGTGCAGGCCGGCTTCATGGTGCCGGGCATCGCGATCGGGCAGGTCAAGGCGGGCAAGCTGAAGGCACTGGGCGTCACGACGCTGGGCCGCTTCGGCGCGCTGGCCGAGATGCCGACCTTCGTCGAGCAGGGCTACCCCGGCTTCGAGGCGATCTCGTGGCAGGCGGTGCTGGCGCCGGCCCGCACGCCGCAGGCGGTGGTCGACCGGATGTCGGCCGAGCTGGTGCGCATCATCAAGACCGACGACGTGCGGGGGAAGATCCTCGCGCAGTACTTCAGCGCCGCCGGCACCGCGCCCGAGGCCCTGGCCAGCCTGATGAAGACCGAGCGCGAGCGCTGGGGCAAGGTCATCAAGTCGGCGGGTGTGCAGCCCGAATAGTCAGCCGCCGCCGGCGTAGCCGTTCTGCCGCCAGGCCTCGAACACCGCGACTGCGACCGCATTGCTCAGGTTCAGGCTGCGCTGCCCCGCGCGCAGCGGCAGGCGCACCCGCTGCTCCAGCGGAAACCGCTCCCGCAACTGCGGCGCCAATCCGGCGGTCTCCGACCCGAACACCAGCCAGTCCCCGGCCTGCCATTCGACCTGCGAGAACGGCCGGCTGCCGCGCGTCGTGAACGCGAACAACCGCGCCGGGTCGGGCTGCACGGCGTCGACGAAGGCCTGCCAGTCGGCATGGCGGCGCACCGGCGCGTACTCGTGGTAGTCGAGGCCCGCGCGCCTGAGCAGCCGGTCTTCCATCGAGAAACCCAGCGGCTCGATCAGGTGCAGCGCGCAACCGGTGTTGGCCGCGAGCCGGATCACGTTGCCGGTGTTCGGCGGGATCTCCGGCTGGACGAGGACGATGTTGAACATGGGGCGAGATTGTCGCGGAGCTCAGTCGCCGCGTGACGGACGCGGCGTGCGCGCCACCACCCAGGCCTCGACGCGGGCCGCGCCGGCCTGCTTCAGCACGCGCGCCAGTTCGCCCAAGGTCGCGCCGCTGGTCATCACGTCGTCGATCAGTGCGACGTGGCGGCCGCGCAGTTCGGCGCGGCGCAACGGTTCGACCGCGAAGGCGCCGCGCACGTTGGCGGCCCGGCGGTCGAGCGGCAGGGCCAGCTGGTGCGGCGTGGCCCGCGTGCGCAGCAGCAGTCCGGCATCCGCCTTGCCGCCGACCAGCTGCGCCAGCCGGCGCGCCAGCTCCCAGGCCTGGTTGAAGCCCCGCTCGCGCAGCCGTTCAACGGCCAGCGGCACCGGCAGCAACAGCTCGGGCCGACGCGAGGGATCGCGTGCGCGCGCCGCCTGGATGCGACCGGCCAGCGCATCGGCCAGGTCGAGCGCGCCGTGGAACTTGAACTGCGTCACCAGCGCCGCCCACGGATGGGCATAGTCCGCCCCGGCGAAGGCGGCGTCGAAGGGCGGTGGTGCCAGCACGCAGGCGCCGCACACCGCGACGCCCGGCGGCACCTCGAGCGCGCAACGCCCGCAGCGCGGCGCGGCGTCCGAGAAGCGCCGCACGCAGCGCCCGCACACGCGCGCCGTGTCCCAGCCGCGGCACACCGCGCACAGCGAGGGCATGTGGCGAAGCAGGCGCGTGAAGATCACCGGCTCAATATACTGCCCGCCGATGAGCGATTCCCCTGCGGCCGCAACCTCTCGACGCTTCGACCGCGCGGTCGTCGTGCGCGCGCTGCGCCGCCTGGCCGATGCGCCGCAGGCGCCGTGGCTGCACGGCGAGATCGCGCGCCGCATGGCCGAGCGCCTGGCCATCGTGCGCAAGCAGCCGGAAGCGATCGCCGACTGGTGGAGCTTCGGCGGCGCCGGCGCCGAACACCTGGCGCGCGCCTACCCCGGCGCACGCCGCATCGCGGTCGAGCCGACGCCCGCCTTGCGCGCGCGCAGCGAGCAGGAGGCGAAGGCGCCCTGGTGGTCGCCCCGGCGCTGGCAGGGCGCGCCGGTGACCGTGGTCGCCGCCGACCAGGTCGAGCCCGGCAGCGTGCAGCTGGTCTGGGCCAACATGATGCTGCAGGCGGTGTTCGATCCGCCGGTGGTGCTTGCGCAGTGGCAGCGGGCGCTGGCGGTCGACGGCTTCGCGATGTTCTCCTGCCTCGGCCCGGACACGCTGCGCGAGCTGCGCGCGCTGTACCAGCGCCTGGGCTGGCCCACGCCGGCCGCCGACTTCGTCGACATGCACGACCTGGGCGACATGCTGGTGCGCGMCGGTTTCGCCGACCCGGTGATGGACCAGGAAACCCTCACGCTGACCTGGGCCAGCCCGCAGGCGCTGCTGGCCGAACTGCGCAGCCTGGGCGGCAACGCCGCGCCGGAGCGCTTCGCCGGGCTGCGCACGCCGCGCTGGCGCGAGCGGCTGCTGGACGCGCTGGCTGGCCTGGCCGGGCCGGACGGGCGCATCGCGATGAGTTTCGAGGTGGCCTACGGCCATGCGTTCAAGGCGCCGCCGCGCGTGCCGCTGGCGGCGCAGGCGACCGTGTCGCTGGACGACATGCGTGCACTGGTGCGCGCCCGCCCGGGTTCAGGCTGAGCGGCTTGCCGCACCGGCCTGCGCTAAACTCGCGGGCTTGAAAAATGCGGATTCGTCCGGGGGCGTCGGCCAGGGGTGCGGTCGGTGGCGCCAGAAGACTCTGCAAGCGGTGACAAGAGCAACGAGAAAAGATCTCTCTGGAGGCAACTGGAGCAGTCGCGGTATGTCCACAAGCTCGTCGGCGGCATGGCAGCCCCCGGCACCCCGGGCAGAGTTTCGCATCGGCCATGAATCCCCCGCGGGTTCGGGCTCCGGCGGCTGGTCGATCGACTGGCTCCTGAAGCGCAATTGCTCGCTGGCGCCGCGGCAACTGCTGGCGTTCTACCTGTCCTTGTGCGTGCTGTCGCTGGGCATTGCGGCGATGTTCTGGGTCCAGGGGGCGCGCATGGTGATGCCCTTCGCATGGATCGAGCTGGTGGGAGTGGGCGCGGCGCTGTGGGTCTACGCGCGCCACGCCACCGACAGCGAGAGCATCGTGTTGCGCGACGACCGGCTGACGGTGGAAGTCGCCAACGGGCCGCAGGTGGAGCGGGTCGAGTTCCAGCCGGCCTGGGTGCGGGTGGAGCCGGAGCGTGACGAACAGTCGCTGATCGAGTTGTCGGGCCAGGGGCGGCGGATTGCGGTGGGGCGCTTCGTGCGGCCCGAGCTTCGCGGCCAGCTGGCGCAGGAATTGCGCCTGGCGCTGCGGCGCTGGCAACAGGGGGCGGCCCGGCCGGCCCCGGTGTGATTTTGGGAAAACTGAAACGACCATGATGAAGCAGACGAAAACACTTTGGCAGCGGGCGGGACAGATCGGCCTGGGCCTGGGCGCCGCGTTGGCCACATCGGCTGCCATGGCCGTCAACAGCCTGCCGGGAGGGCCGGCCGTCAACCAGCTGGACCTGCACCCGCCGGTCACCGCGATCGCTGCCGAGCAGCGCTGGCTGCACTACTTCGTGATGACGATCTGCATCGTCATCTTCATCGGCGTGTTCGGCGTGATGTTCTATTCGATCATCAAGCACCGCAAGTCCAAGGGCGCCAAGCCGGCCAACTTCCACGAGAGCACCACGGTCGAGATCATCTGGACCATCGTGCCCTTCGTCATCGTGATCCTGATGGCGTTGCCGGCCACCAAGGCGGTGGTCGCGATGAAGGACACCAGCGCCGCCGACCTGACCATCAAGGCCACCGGCATCCAATGGAAGTGGGGCTACGACTACCTGAAGGGCGAGGGCGAGGGCATCGGCTTCGTCTCGACCCTCGACGTCACGCAGCGCGAGATGTCCGACTCGGGCAAGCCGTCCGGCGACGACTACCTGCTGAAGGTCGACAACCCGCTGGTCGTGCCGGTGAACAAGAAGGTGCGCGTGATCACCACCGCCACCGACGTGATCCATGCCTTCATGGTGCCGTCGTTCGGCATCAAGCAGGACGCGATCCCCGGCTTCGTGCGCGACACCTGGTTCCGCGCCGAGAAGACCGGCGATTTCTACGGCCAGTGCGCCGAGCTGTGCGGCAAGGAACACGCCTACATGCCGATCCACGTGAAGGTGGTTTCCGCCGAGGACTACACCAAGTGGGTCGACGCGAAGAAGAAGGCGATGGCCGCGGCCGCGGACGATCCCGCCAAGGTGTGGGAACAGCCCGCGCTGATCGCGCGCGGCGAGAAGGTCTATGCCGCCAACTGCGCGGCTTGCCACCAGCCCAACGGCAAGGGCGGCGGCCCGATCAAGCCGCTCGACGGCTCGCCGGCGGTGCTCGA
The DNA here is from genome assembly GCF_056404395.1 of Rhizobacter sp. P2_D12. Taxonomy (NCBI): domain Bacteria; kingdom Pseudomonadati; phylum Pseudomonadota; class Betaproteobacteria; order Burkholderiales; family Sphaerotilaceae; genus Rhizobacter; species Rhizobacter sp. P2_D12. The sequence goes on from NZ_JBFUEB010000004.1 coordinate 27,328, forward strand.
CGCCGACAAGACCAAGCAGATCCACATCGTGCTGAACGGCCAGAACAACGGCGCGATGCCGTCGTGGAAGCAGCTGTCGGACACCGACCTCGCCGCCGTCATCACCTACACGAAGAACAACTGGTCGAACAAGACCGGCCAGACCGTGCAGCCGTCCGAAGTGCTCGCCCAGCGTAAGCAATAGGCCAGAGTCGCCCAAAGGAAACATCACCCATGAGCGCAGTTCTCGATCCCCACGGCCACGCGGCCGGCGACACCCACGACGAGCATGCCCACGACCACCATCCGCACGGCTGGCGGCGCTGGGTCTACGCGACCAACCACAAGGACATCGGCACGCTGTACCTGCTGTTCTCGTTCACGATGCTGATCGTCGGCGGCACGCTGGCGCTGCTGATCCGCGCCGAGCTGTTCCAGCCCGGCCTGCAGATCGTCAATCCGCAGCTGTTCAACCAGCTGACGACGATGCACGGGCTGATCATGGTGTTCGGCGCGATCATGCCGGCCTTCGTCGGCTTCGCGAACTGGATGATCCCGCTGCAGATCGGCGCGCCCGACATGGCCTTCGCGCGCATGAACAACCTGAGCTTCTGGCTGCTGATCCCGGCGGCCCTGATGCTGGTGGGTTCGTTCTTCATGCCCGGCGGTGCGCCGGCCGCCGGCTGGACGCTGTATGCGCCGCTGACGCTGCAGATGGGCCCGTCGATGGATGCCGGCATCTTCGCGATGCACATCATGGGCGCGAGCTCGATCATGGGCTCGATCAACATCATCGTCACCATCCTCAACATGCGCGCGCCCGGCATGACGCTGATGAAGATGCCGATGTTCTGCTGGACCTGGCTGATCACCGCCTACCTGCTGATCGCGGTGATGCCGGTGCTGGCGGGCGCCATCACGATGACGCTGACCGACCGCCACTTCGGCACCAGCTTCTTCAACCCCGCCGGCGGCGGCGACCCGGTGATGTACCAGCACATCTTCTGGTTCTTCGGCCACCCCGAGGTGTACATCATGATCCTGCCGGCCTTCGGCATCGTGAGCCACATCGTGCCGGCCTTCGCCCGCAAGCGCCTGTTCGGCTACACCTCGATGGTGTACGCCACCGCGTCGATCGCGATCCTGTCGTTCATCGTCTGGGCGCACCACATGTTCACGACCGGCATGCCGGTCACCGGCCAGCTGTTCTTCATGTACGCGACGATGCTGATCGCGGTGCCCACCGGCGTGAAGATCTTCAACTGGATCGCCACCATGTGGCGCGGCTCGATGACCTTCGAGACGCCGATGCTGTTCGCGGTCGGCTTCATCTTCGTGTTCACGATGGGCGGCTTCACCGGCCTGATCCTCGCGATGGCGCCGGTCGACATCCAGCTGCAGGACACCTACTACGTGGTGGCGCACTTCCACTACGTGCTGGTGGCCGGCTCGCTGTACGCGATGTTCGCCGGCTTCTACTACTGGGCGCCGAAGTGGACCGGCGTGATGTACAGCGAGACGCGCGGCAAGATCCATTTCTGGGGCTCGCTGGTCTCGTTCAACCTCACGTTCTTCCCGATGCACTTCCTGGGGCTGGCCGGCATGCCGCGGCGCTATGCGGACTACCCGATGCAGTTCGCCGACTTCAACGCGATTGCCTCGGTCGGCGCATTCTGGTTCGGGCTGATGCAGGTCTACTTCTTCCTCTTCATCGTGCTGCCGTGCATGCGCGGCAAGGGCGAGCCGGCTCCGCAGAAGCCGTGGGAAGCCGCCGAGGGCCTGGAATGGGAAGTGCCGTCGCCGGCGCCGTTCCACACCTTCGAGCATCCGCCGAAGCTGAACGCCGCCGCCACCAAGGTGATCGGCTGACATGACGCCCGAGCAGAAGAAGGACAACCGCCGGCTGGGATGGATCCTGGCCTCGGTGGCCATCGTCTTCTTCATCGGCTTCATGGCCAAGGCCGCGTTGTTCGGGATCTGAGGGCCACCGCATGTCCTTGAAGACCGACAACTGGCGCATGGCGGGCAAGCTCGCCGTCGTCGCGGTCGCGATGGTCGGCTTCGGCTACGCGATGGTGCCGATGTACCGCTCGATCTGCGAGGTGCTGGGCGTGAACGTGCTGTCGCTGTCCGAGCGGGCGGTGCCCGGCAACTCCGACGCGACGCACAAGAACACGCAGGTCGACGCGAGCCGCACCATCACCGTCGAGTTCGATGCGAACGCGCGCGGGCCGTGGGAGTTCAAGTCGATGCAGCGCTCGATCGACGTGCACCCGGGCGAGCTGGCCACGGTGATGTACGAGTTCCGCAACGTGCAGGACCGCACGATGACGGCGCAGGCGATCCCCAGCTATGCGCCCAAGCAGGCCTCGCCGCACTTCAACAAGCTCGAATGCTTCTGCTTCAGCGAGCACACGCTGAAGCCGGGCGAATCCAAGCAGTGGCCGGTGGTGTTCGTGATCGACCCGAAGCTGCCGAAGGACGTCAAGACCATCACGCTGTCGTACACCTTCTTCGAGGTGGCGGGCGGCAAGGTCGCGGCTGCGCCGAAGGAGACTGCGCCCGTGAAGGACGGCTCATGAGCGATGGCCTGAAGGACGCGGTCAAGCGCCGCGGCTCGTTCCTCGGGACGATGAAGGCCGTCGCCTGGTCGTTCTTCGGCGTGCGCAAGTCGGGCGACTACGAGAAGGATGTGGAGCAGCTGAACCCGGTGCACCTGGTCATCGCGGGCGTCCTCGGCGCCGCGCTGTTCGTGGTCGTGCTGGTGCTGCTGGTGCAGTGGGTGTTGTCCAGCGGCGTGGCCTCTGCGGGCTGAAGCGCAGAAGAGTTGGCAGAAGAGAAACAGATCGGACTAGCAGGAGAAAACATGTCGTCAGCGACGCATTCGGGCCAGGCGCCCCACTACTTCGTTCCGGCGCCTTCGCGGCATCCGGTCATGGCCTCGGCCGGCCTGCTGATGGTGATCTTCGGCGCCGGCCAGTGGGTCAACGGCCACGGCTGGGCCGCGTACCTGGTGCTGTTCGGCCTGCTGTGGTGGGCCTTCGTGCTGAAGCAGTGGTTCGGCGACGCGATCGGCGAGAGCGAGGGCGGGCTCTACAGCGACCGCATCGACATCTCGTACCGCTGGAGCATGAGCTGGTTCATCTTCTCCGAGGTGATGTTCTTCGGCGCCTTCTTCGGCGCGCTGTTCTGGGCCCGGCTGCATGCGGTGCCCAACCTGGGCAGCTTCGACAACGCCATCCTGTGGCCCGACTTCAAGGCCATCTGGCCGAGCTCGGGCGTCGGCATGACGGCGTCGCCGGCCGGCACGGTCGAGCCCTTCAGCACGATGGGGCCGTGGCCGATCCCGACCATCAACACCGCGCTGCTGCTGACCTCGGGCGTCACGCTGACGATCGCCCACCATGCGCTGATCGCGGGCAACCGCGCCAAGACGATCGGCTTCATGTGGGTGACGGTGCTGCTGGGCATCCTGTTCCTGACGCTGCAGGGCTACGAGTACCACCATGCCTACACCGAGCTGAACCTGAAGCTGTCGTCGGGCGTCTATGGCTCGACCTTCTTCATGCTGACCGGCTTCCACGGCTTCCACGTGTTCGTCGGCATGCTGATGCTGCTGTTCATCACGCTGCGTTTGCAGCGCGGGCACTTCACGCCGCAGAAGCACTTCGGCTTCGAGGGCGCGGCCTGGTACTGGCACTTCGTCGACGTGGTGTGGCTCGGGCTCTACATCGTTGTCTACTGGCTTTGAGCCACGCCCGATGAAACAAGAGCGCCCCGCGAGGCGCTCTTTTTCTTGGCCTCCGGGCTACGAGGTGCGGATGCCGGTGGGATGGATCCAGCCCATCCAGTAGCTGAACAGGATGACCAGGAACAGGAGCACCGAGACGCCGACGCGCACCGCCAGCGCCCGCATCATGTTCCCGCTCTTCGGCTTGCCGTCGCGGCCGTCGCGCATCATGAAGACACCGGCGAACACGAGCGCGCCGATGATGAAGACGAAGGCGACGCCGATCAGGTATTTCATGGGCCACGATTATTCCACCCGCTCCCGCGCCGCGATCGTGCTGCTCGCCACCGTGCTGGGCATGGGCATCACCGCCCGGCTCGGCGTGTGGCAGCTCGATCGCGCCGCGCAGAAGCGGGCGCTGCAATCGGCGCTGGACGAACGGGCCCACCTGCCGCCGCTCGATGCGGCCGCCCTCGCGACGACCGAGGCCGCGGCCGATGCGCAGCACTACCGCCCGGTGCGCCTGCAGGGCGAATGGCGGCCCGGCGCCACCGTGTTCCTCGACAACCGCCAGATGAACGGCCGCCCCGGCTTCTTCGTCGTGACGCCGCTGATGCTGGCCGGCGGCGACGCGGTGCTGGTGCAGCGCGGCTGGGCGCCGCGCGACATGGCCGACCGCACCCGCGTGCCGGCGGTGCCGACGCCGCCGGGCCCGATCGAGGTGTGGGGCCTGATCGCCCCGCCTCCCGCACGGCTGTTCGACTTCGCGGGCGGTGTCGCCGGTACCATCCGGCAGAATCTCGAACTGGCGGCGTTCTCGCGGGAGATCGGCGTCGCGCTGCGGCCGCTGTCGGTGCAGCAGCTGGACGCCCCCGCCGCGGCGGGCGACGGCCTCGCGCGCCACTGGCCCGCCCCGGCGGTCGACATCCACAAGCACTATGGGTACGCGTTCCAGTGGTTCGCGATGTGCGCATTGATGGCAGGTCTGTATGTCTGGTTCCAACTCGTCCGCCCCCGGCTCCGGCGCCATGCCTGAGCCCCTGACTCCGGTCAGCTTCAGCGTGCATTCGCTGCCGTCGCCCGCCGCGATGGCCGGCGACGGGCGCCGCACCGCGGCCGGCCGGCTGCGCATGCTGCTGGTGCTGGCGGTGTGCGCCGCGCCGGTGATCGCGTCGTACGTCACCTACTTCATCATCCGCCCGGAAGGCCGCACCAACTACAGCGAGCTGATCACGCCGTCGCGCGCGATGCCCGACGACCTGAAGCTGCGCACGCTCGGCGGCGAGCCGGTGGCCGCGGGCGCATTGCGCGACCAGTGGCTGATGGTGGTCGTCGCCGATGCCGCCTGCGACGCGACCTGCGAGAAATACCTCTACCTGCAGCGCCAGATCCGCGAGTCGCTTGGGCGCGAGAAGGAGCGTGTCGACAAGGTCTGGCTGGTCACCGACGAGCGCACGCCGCGGCCCGAGGTGATGCAGGCGATCTCCATCGGCACGCCGGCCGCGGTGCTGCGCGTGCAGCGCGACGCGCTCGCGGCCTGGCTCGCGCCGGCGCCCGGGCAGGCGCTGTCGCAGCACATCTACCTGGTCGACCCGATGGGCCAATGGATGATGCGCGTGCCGCCGGATCCCGATGCCGCGAAGCTGAAGCGCGACATCGAGAAGCTGCTGCGCGCCTCGGCCTCCTGGGACCAGCCCGGCCGGCCCGCGCGCTGACCGGTCCGGCATGAGCATCGTGGCGGCCTACGACCTGAGCCCGGTCGGCGCGATGGCGCTGGTCGCAGTGCTGCTCGCGACCGGCCCGCTGGTGTGGATCGCGCTGCGCCACCGCCGCGCGCACCCGGCGACGCGGCTGCGCGCGCTGACGGTGATGACGCTGTTCCTGACCTTCGACCTGGTGCTGTTCGGCGCCTACACGCGGCTCAGCGATTCGGGCCTCGGCTGCCCCGACTGGCCGGGCTGCTACGGCAACGCGAGCCCGCTGGGTGCGCAGGGCCACATCGACGCGGCGCAGGCGGCGATGCCCAGCGGCCCGGTCACGCACGGCAAGGCTTGGGTCGAGATGGTGCACCGCTACCTGGCCGGCTCGGTCGGCGTGCTGATCATCGCGATCGCGGTCGCCTCGTGGCGCCGCAAGGCGCGCGATGCCGCGGCGTTGTCGCCGTGGTGGGCCGGCGCGACGCTGCTGTGGGTGTGCCTGCAGGGCGCGTTCGGCGCGCTGACGGTGACGATGAAGCTGTTCCCGGCCATCGTCACGCTGCACCTGCTGGGYGGGCTCGGCCTGCTGATGCTGTTGGCCGTGCAGAGCCAGGCCGATGGGCAACTGCCATTGCGCCTGCCCGCCGGCTTGCGCCGTGGCGTGTGGATGGTGCTCGCGATCAGCCTGGCGCAGGTGACGCTGGGCGGCTGGGTCAGCACCAACTACGCGGTGCTGGCCTGCACCGATTTCCCGACCTGCCAGGGCCACTGGTGGCCGGCGATGGATTTCGAGCACGGCTTCGCCATCTGGCGCGAGCTGGGCGCCGGCAAGGACGGTGGCTACCTGCCGTTCGCGGCGCTGACGGCGATCCACGTCGTGCACCGCATCGGCGCCGGCGTGACGCTCGCGGCACTGCTGCTGCTGGCCTGGCGGTTGCACGCGAGCGGCGAGCCCGCGCTGCGGCGCTGGGCGGGGCGCTTCGCCGCGGTGGCGGCCTGGCAGCTGGCCAGCGGCCTCGGCAACGTGGTGCTCGGCTGGCCGCTGGTGGCCGCATTGGCGCACACCGGCGGCGCCGCGGCGCTGGTCACGCTGCTGGCGAGCCTGCTGGCGCAGGCGCATGTGGACGTTTTGTCCGCCCGTGCCGGTGCCCGTGCGCCCGGGGCCTGGCGGCCCGCCTCGTAAAATCAGCAGTTCGCCTGCCATGTCCAACACCTTGACCACCCCTGCCGCCACGGCTTCGTTCGCTTCGCGCTGGCGCCAGTTCTACGCGCTGACGAAGCCGCGCGTGGTGCAGCTGATCGTGTTCTGCGCCGTGATCGGCATGCTGCTCGCGGTACCGGGCGTGCCGGACTGGCGCCTCGCCCTGGCCGGCACGGCCGGCATCTGGCTGGTGGCGGCCGCCGCCGCGGCCTTCAACTGCGTCGTCGAGCAGCACATCGACGCCAAGATGGCGCGCACCGCATGGCGGCCGACCGCCAAGGGCGAGCTGACCAACACGCAGACGCTGCTGTTCTCGGCCGTGCTGTGCGTGGCCGGCAGCGCCATCCTCTACTGGCTGGTGAACCCGCTGACGATGTGGCTGACCTTCGCCACCTTCGTCGGCTATGCGGTGATCTACACCGTGGTGCTGAAGCCGATGACGCCGCAGAACATCGTGATCGGCGGCGCGTCGGGCGCGATGCCGCCGGTGCTGGGCTGGGCCGCGATGCGCGGCGAGGTCGGGCCGGAGGCGCTGATGCTGTGCCTGATCATCTTCCTGTGGACGCCGCCGCACTTCTGGGCGCTGGCGCTGTACCGCGTCGAGGACTACCGCCGCTCCGGCCTGCCGATGCTGCCGGTGACGCACGGCAGCGAGTTCACGCGCCTGCAGGTGCTGCTCTACACCTTCGTGCTGTTCGCGGCCACGCTGCTGCCGTTCGTGTTCGGCATGAGCGGCGTGATCTACGTGGCGGCGGCCGTCGTGCTGGGGACCTTGTTCACGGGCTACGCGTGGCAGCTGTGGCGTTCGTACTCCGACGCGCTGGCGCGCCGCACCTTCCGCTTCTCCATCCTCCACCTGTCGTTGCTGTTCGCGGCGCTGCTGGTGGACCACTACCTGAACCCGCTGCTGCGATGATCCAAAGACGAGTCCTCGTGCGGGCCGGCGCTGCCGGCTTGCTGGTCGCAGGCCTGGCGGCCTGCGATCGTTTGCCGCCATCCGCGTCGTCGACGCCGGCCTTCAAGGCGGTCGACATCACCGGTGCCGACTACGGCAGCGGCCTGTCGCTGCCCGACCAGGACGGCAAGACCCGCACGCTCGCCGACTTCAAGGGCAAGCTGACGGTGGTGTTCTTCGGCTACACGCAGTGCCCCGACGTGTGCCCGACCACGATGGCCGAGCTGGCCCAGGTCAAGAAGGCACTCGGCAAGGACGGCGAGCGCGTGCAGGGCGTCTTCATCACGATCGACCCCGAGCGCGACACGCCCGAGGTGCTGAAGGCCTACATGGGCAGCTTCGACCCGAGCTTCGTCGCGCTGCGCGGCACGCCGGAGCAGACCGCCGCGGCCGCCAAGTCCTTCAAGGTGTTCTATGCCAAGGTGCCCGGCAAGACCGAGGGCAGCTACACGATGGACCACACTGCCGGGTCCTACGTGTTCGACGCCAGCGGCAAGCTGCGGCTGTTCACGCGCTACGGCAGCGGYACCGAGGCGCTGAAGTCCGACCTGCAGGCCTTGCTGGCGAGCGCGTAAAAAGCGAAAGGGCCCCGCGGGGCCCTTTCTTTGCTGGCGACACAGAACGATCAGGCCGCGTCGGACAGCGCCTTGCGCATCTTCTTCATCGCCGCAACCTCGATCTGGCGGATGCGCTCGGCGCTGACGCCGTACTCGCCGGCCAGGTCGTGCAGCGTCATGCCGCCCGAGCTGTCGTCGTTCACCTTCAGCCAACGCTCCTCGACGATGCGGCGGCTGCGGGCGTCCAGCGCATCCAGCGCCTGGGCGATGCCGTCGCCGGCCAGCCAGTCGCGGCGCTGCGCCTCGATCACGCGGGTCGGCTCGCTGCTGTCGTCGGCCAGGTAGGCGATCGGCGCGTAGCTTTCCTCGCCGTCGTCGCCCTGTGGTTCGAGCGCGACGTCACCGCCCGACAGGCGCGTTTCCATCTCGAGCACTTCCTCGCGCTTGACGTTCAGCTGCTGCGCGACCTGGTCGATCTCGCTCTGCGTCAGCGTTGCACGGTGGGTCGCGCCGTCGAGCGCGTCTTCCTTCATGCTCTGCTTCATCGAGCGCAGGTTGAAGAACAGCTTGCGCTGGGCCTTGGTCGTCGCGACCTTGACCAKGCGCCAGTTCTTSAGRATGTAYTCRTGSATCTCGGCCTTGATCCAGTGCATCGCGTASSWSACCAGGCGCACGCCCTGGTCGGGGTCGAAGCGCTTGACGGCCTTCATCAGGCCGACGTTGCCTTCCTGGATCAGGTCGCCGTGCGGCAGCCCGTAGCCCAGGTACTGGCGCGAGATCGAGGCGACCAGCCGCAGGTGCGACAGCACCAGCTTCCCGGCCGCTTCGACGTCACCGTGCTCGCGCAGCCGGCGCGCGAACGAGACTTCCTCGTCGTGCGTCAGCAGCGGAATGCGGTTGATGGCGGACATGTAGGCGTCCAGGTTGCCCAGCGAGGGCACCATCGCGAACGGATCGCGGACGGCCAGGGCCGTGTCGGTAGAGCGTGGAGAGAGAGTCATGGAAGCATCAGACATGCTGAATTTCCTTTCGTTCCCTTGATATTAGCACTCGACCACAAAGAGTGCTGACGGCGCGGATGGAGACATCCGTCAGACTTCTATGTGAGTAAATACTTGCAACAACGAAGCGGCAAATCGTGTTCCCGGCCTCACTGGCAGCAAGGTTTTGGGACTATCCTGCGCAGTTCCACCCTGTGTGCCTTCGAGGAGAACTTCACGATGCAGACCCGTCCCTTGCTGAAGAGTTTCGTTGCCACCGCCGTCACTGTCTGTTGCTGGACGGTGCATGCGGCGTCCATCGCGCCGGCCGCCGCCGAGAACGGCATGGTGGTCACGGCCCAGCGCTTGGCCACCCAGGTCGGGGTCGACGTGCTGAAGAAGGGCGGCAACGCGGTCGACGCGGCCGTCGCGGTGGGTTACGCGCTGGCGGTGGTGTATCCCGCGGCCGGCAACCTGGGCGGCGGCGGCTTCATGACGATCCAGCTGGCCGACGGCCGCAAGACCTTCCTCGACTTCCGCGAGAAGGCGCCGCTGGCCGCCACGCCCAACATGTACCTCGATGCCTCGGGCAACGTCGTCAAGGGCCTGAGCACCACCGGCCACCTGGCGGTCGGCGTGCCGGGCACGGTGTCGGGCCTGGAGATGGCGCGCGCCAAGTACGGCACGATGAAGCGCGCCCAGCTGATCGCCCCGGCCATCACCTTCGCCGACAAGGGCTTCACGCTCGACCAGGGCGACGTCGACATGCTGCTGACGGCGACCGAGGACTTCCGCAAGGACCCGGTGTCCGGCGCGATCTTCCTGAACAAGGGCCAGCCCTTCGCGCCCGGCCAGAAGCTGGTGCAGAAGGACCTGGCGAAGACGCTGCGGCTGATCTCGCAGAAGGGCGAGGCCGGCTTCTACCAGGGATCGGTGGGCGCGGCCATCGTCGCGTCGAGCCAGTCCGGCAAGGGCATCCTCACGCAGGCCGACCTCGACCAGTACAAGACCCGCGAGCTCGCGCCGGTCGAATGCGACTACCGCGGCTACCACATCGTTTCCGCCCCGCCGCCCAGCTCGGGCGGGGTCGTGATCTGCGAGATCCTGAACGTGCTCGAGGGCTACCCGCTGAAGGACCTGGGCTTCCGCTCGGCGCAATCGGTGCATTACCAGATCGAGGCGATGCGCCACGCCTACGTCGACCGCAACAGCTACCTGGGCGACCCGGATTTCGTCAAGAACCCGCTCGACCGGCTGCTCGACAAGGGCTATGCCGGCAAGATCCGCGCGGCGATCGACCCGGCCAAGGCCGGCGTCTCGCAGGACATCAAGCCGGGCGTCGAGCCGCATGAAGGCAGCAACACCACGCACTACTCGATCGTCGACAAGGACGGCAACGCGGTGTCGGTGACCTACACGCTGAACGACTGGTTCGGCGCCAAGGTCACGGCCGCGAAGACCGGCGTGATCCTGAACGACGAGATGGACGACTTCACCGCCAAGATCGGCGTGCCCAACATGTACGGCCTGGTGCAGGGCGAGGCGAACGCGATCGCCCCGGGCAAGCGCCCGCTGAGCTCGATGAGCCCGACCATCGTCTCGCGCGACGGCAAGCCGGTGATGGTGGTTGGCACGCCCGGCGGCAGCCGCATCATCACGGTGGTGGTGCACACCATCCTGAACGTGATCGACTACGGCATGAACGTGCAGGAGGCGGTCGACGCGCCGCGCTTCCACCAGCAGTGGCTGCCGGAGACGACCAACGTCGAGGTCAACGCGCTGAGCCCCGACACCCGCAAGATCCTGGTCGACATGGGCCACAAGCTGGGCAACCCGCAGCCGGCCAACCACGTGGCGGCAATCCTGGTGGGGGCGCCGTCGCTGGGCGGCAAGCCGGTGGGCAAGAACAGGTTCTACGGCGCCAATGACCCGCGCCGCAACTCGGGCCTGGCCCAGGGCTTCTAACCAAACCGCGTTTCGGCGTCGTCCAACACTGCATCGACGACGCCGAGCAGCTGGCTCACGCTGACCGGCTTGGTCAGGTACTGCCGCGCGCCGGCCGCCAGCGCGGTCTCGATCTGGCTGGCCAGCGCGTCGGCCGACACCACGACCACCGGGATCGAGGCCGTGCCGGGGTCGGCCTTCAGGTGGCGCAGCAGCTCCATGCCGTCGATGTCGGGCAGGTGCATGTCGAGCAGGATCAGGTCGGGGCGCCGCGCGCGGATCGCGGCCAGCCCGTCCAGCCCGGTCACCGACACGTCGAACTGCACCTGCGGCCGGCGCGCCAGGATGCCGCGCATCACCTCGACGTTGGTCTCGTTGTCCTCGACGTAGTGCACGATGCGCTGGTGGTAGCTGCCGGTCTCGGGCGCGATCTCGTCCAGCCCGACCGGCGCGCTGTCGCCCGGGTTGGCGCGCGGCAGCGTCAGGATGAACGACGAGCCCTCGCCGGCCGTGCTGCGCGCGCGCACCGAGCCGCCCATCAGCTCGGCCAGCCGCTGGCTGATCACCAGGCCGATGCCGGTGCCTTCGAGCGACGAACGCTCGCGCCCGAGCCGGTTGAAGGGCTGGAACAGCTGCGACAGCTGCTGCGGCGTCATGCCCAGCCCGGTGTCGGTGATGGTCAGCTCGACGCTGTCGCGCTGGCTGCCCGCGGCGCTGCGGCGCGACGCCACGTGGATGCGCCCGCCCTCGGTGTTGTACTTCACCGCATTGCTCAGCAGGTTGATCAGGACCTGCTTGACCCGTGTCGCGTCGCCGGTCACGCGCGCGGCGTTGTCGGCGAGTTCCTGGCTGATGATGATGCCGCGCCGCCGCGCATCCTGCTCGACCAGCGCCAGCGCTGCCGTCACCGCGTCGCGCAGGTCCAGCGTCTCGGCCTGCAGGTTCAGCGTGCCCGATTCGATGCGCGACAGGTCGAGCACGTCGTTGATCATGTCCAGCAGGTGCCAGCCGGCGCTCTGGATCTGCGTCACCCACGGCCGCTGCGCGAGCGGCAGCGGGTGGTTCTGGTCCAGCTCCAGCAGCTGCGCGAAGCCGAGCATCGCGTTCAGCGGCGTGCGCAGCTCGTGGCTCATGCGCGACAGGAAGTCGCTCTTCGCGCGGTTGGCCGCTTCGGCCACCTCGCGTGCGCGCTCGGCCTCGGCCAGCCGCAGGTGCTCGGTGATGTCTTCCACCACGCCGACGATGCGCCGCGGCTGGCCCTGCAGGTCGCGCAGCAGCGTCACGATGGTCTGCACCCACACCTGGCGCCCGTCGCGGGTCACGTAGCGGCCCTGGCGCCGGTACATCGGGATCTCGCCGCGCAGCAGCTGGCTGCTCATCTCCAGGTCCTGCGCACGGTCGTCCGGGTGGGTCAGCGCGGCGACGTTCATGTCGACCAGCGCATCGGCGCTGTAGCCGGTCAGGTTGCAGTACTGCGGATTGACCTGCTTCACGTTGCCGTGCAGGTCGGTGTAGACGACGCCGATCGGCACGTGGTTCAGGATGTTGCGGAAGCGCTGCTCGCTCTCGCGCAGGTCGGCCTCGGTGCGCTGGCGCTCGGCGATCTCGCGCTGCAGCGCCGCGGTGCGGTCGCTGACGGCCGCCTCGATGCGCCGGGTGCGGCCGGTCACGGTGAGCATCAGCGCGCCCAGCATCGAGGTGGCCAGCAGCCCGACCAGCGAGAACAGCAGCGCGTTGCGCTCGCGCACGTGCGGCACCGCGCTGCGCGACGAGGTGACGCGCAGGTCCCATTGGCGCCCGGCGAAGGCCAGCGCGCGCACGTGCACCAGCTCGGCCGACTGCGTCTCGCAGCCCGTGGGCCCGGCCAGCCGCCGCCGTTCGGCGATCGGGTCGGTGTCGACGATGCAGACGTCCAGGTAGTGCGGCAGCATGCTGCGGAAGGCCTGCAGCGCATCGCCCATGCGCAGCGTGACGAAGACCACGCCGCGCGCGGCCGCCACGCGGTCGCTGACGGTGGTGGGTGCGCCGTTGTAGATCGCCTGGTAGATCACCACGCCGGTCTGGTTGCCGTTGCTGTCCTGCGTGATGCGGAAGCCCGCGCTCGCGGCCGGCCGGTCGGTGCGCACCGACGAATCGATGGCCACGCGGGCGGCCGCGATCGAGCGCGTGTTGACGCCGAGCGCGGCGGCGTTCGGCGCCTGCGGCTCGATGTAGCGGATCGCCGCGACGGTGTCGTCGGGCGACGGCGTGTAGCCGGAATCGAAGCGGTCGAACACGTGGTAGCCGGGCAGCCCGGCGGCGCGCACGCGGGCCTCGAACGCAGGCACCTGCGAGCGCGGCATCAGCTCGGTCCAGCCGAGCGCCTGCAGGTGGCCGCCGATCTCGAGCCATGCCGCCGCGGCGCGGTGCATCTCTTCGCGCGTGACGTCCTCCGACGAGATCATCACGCCGCGCAGCGCCTCGAGCGCATGCAGCGGGTACTGCAGCTGGGCCGCCAGGTTGGACGACGCATGCACCGCGTCGCGCTCGAAGGCGGCCTGCACGCGCGCGTCTTCCCACTGCGCGACCTGGCGCACGCCGAGTGCCATCAGCACCGTCGCGACCGCCAGCGTCAGGCCGACCGTGCTGCGCCGCGCCTGCCATTCGGTGCGCGGCAGGCCGATCAGCGTCAGCGCGACCGGCGTGCCGATCAGCACGCCCAGCGCGTCGCCGGCCCACCAGGTCCACCAGCTGAAGGCCAGGTCGCCCAGCGGCTGCTGGCCGGCCAGCCAGATCGCGAGCGTCGCGACGCTGCAGCTGGCGAGGGTCGCGACCAGCGCCCCGAGCCCGAAGAACACCGCGATGTCGCGCGGTTCGCCCAGCGTCGCGGGCTGCGGCACGAAGCGGCGCACCAGCGCGGCACCGAGCGCGGCCTGCAGCGTGGCGCCGGCCGCGATGGCGGCCGGGACCAGCACGCCGGCCAGGCTGGGCCCGCCGCGCTCGAGGCTCAGCGCCAGGTTGACGCCGAAGGCGCCGAGCGCGACGCCGGGCAGCACGCGCCAGCCGTAGACCAGCACGCACGCGAGCGCGATGCCGGCCGAGGGGTAGAGCGGCGAGGCGAGGCTGGGCGGGATCGCCAGCCACAGTGCGGCCCAGCCGACAACCGCATACGCGATGGCCGTGCCCGCCAGGGCGACCGACCAGTGGGGCGTAAGGCGGGGCGACGCTGGCGTCATCGAGTCGATGGTGGGCGAGGTGGGGTGCGGCAGCGCGAGCCTACCACCTGGGGAACCCCGCTCAAGCTACTTCATGACCGCTGCCGGCCTGCCAGATCTCGGTCCAGGTGGCCGAGTCCATCTTCAGCTGCAGCGCCGCCAGCGCTTCGCGCACGGCATCGAGGCGCTGCGAGCCGGTCAGCGGATGCGGGCGGGTCGGGTGGCGCAGCAGCCAGGCATAGGCGACGGTCGCGGCGCTGACGCCGTGGCGCTGCGCGACGCTGTTCAGCACCGCCTGCACGCGGCGCGTGCGCTCGTCGCCGCCGGTCAGCAGCCGGCCACCGGCCAGCGGCGACCAGATCATCGGCCGCAGGCGCAGTTGCTGGCACTGGTCGAGCGTGCCGTCGTGCAGCGGGTCGAGGTGCAGCGGGTGCAGCTCGACCTGGTTGGTCGCGAGCGCGATGCGGCTGTTCAGCAGCTCGAACTGCGCCGGCGTGAAATTCGAGACGCCGAAGGCCCGCACCTTGCCGGCCAGGCGCAGCGCCGCGAAGGCCTCGGCCACCTCGTCGGCGTCCATCAGCGCATCGGGGCGGTGGATCAGCAGCAGGTCGAGGTGGTCGGTCTGCAATGCGCGCAGCGAGTTCTCGACGCTGTGCGTGATGTGCGCCGCCGAGGTGTCGTACTGCTTGATGCGGTGTTCCGGGCGCGCCTGGCCGACCAGCTTGATGCCGCACTTGCTGACCAGCTGCATGTGCTGGCGCAGCGACGGCTTCAGCGC
The DNA here is from genome assembly GCF_056404395.1 of Rhizobacter sp. P2_D12. Classification (NCBI taxonomy): domain Bacteria; kingdom Pseudomonadati; phylum Pseudomonadota; class Betaproteobacteria; order Burkholderiales; family Sphaerotilaceae; genus Rhizobacter; species Rhizobacter sp. P2_D12. Next base: position 42,343 of record NZ_JBFUEB010000004.1, read on the forward strand.
CAGCGCCTGCCCGAACAGGGTCTCGACCTGGTAGCCGCCGTAGATGTCGGCATGGTCGAAGCTGGTGACGCCGAGCTCCATGCACTGCTCGATCCAGTGCAGGCGTTTCGCGGCGTCCCAGCCCCAGTCGGCCATGCGCCAGGCGCCGGCAACGATGGGGGAGAGGGCGAGGTTGGGGGCGTTGGCTGGGCTCATGGTCGCAACAAAGTATCGGTTGGGAGACGCGGCAGGGAAACGCAGAGCGTAACAGTCGGTTTCCCTTGTGTTGCATGGGGCGAATCCTGACGATAACAACGCCAGAATGCGGCCCGCGCCGGTCCAGCCCACCCTGCTGGTCCGGCCGCTGCCGTGCCTTACCGGGTCCCGATTTGCCAGAGTTCCTGCGTCGCCTGCTGCTGTGCCTGCTGCTGGCCGCCACCCCGTTGTGGGTGGGGGCGGCGCCGCCGTTGCAGCTGGGCGTGCCGGGCCCGGCACGCAGCCTGGCCGAGGGGGCCGAGTTCCGCATCGACGCCACCGGCCGCCAGGAGCCGCAGGCGGTGCTGGCCGAGCACGCCGGCTGGCAGGCGTTGCCCGAGGACGAGGTGTTCGGCGCCCGCTGGCCGGCCGTCACCTGGGTGCGATTCAGCGTGCAGGCCGGCGCCGGCAGCGAGGCCGACGGCTTCCTCGAACTGCCGCACGCGACGCTGCTGCGCGCCGAGCTGTTCCCGGTCGGGCCCGATGGGCGGATCGGGCCGCCGCAGTCGACCGGCGTGCTGACGCCGATCTCGCGGTGGCCGCTGCGCGGCTCGCTGCCGGTGTTCCAGCTGCATGCCGACGCGGCCCGGCCGACCGCCTGGCTGCTGCGGCTGGAGCACCCGGCGGCGCTGGGCGGTGCGCCGCTGCTGCGCAGTCCGCGCGACCTGCTGCAAAGCCAGGGCGCGACCCAGCTGTTCATCGGCGCGTACTTCGGGCTGGCGCTGCTGGCGCTGTTGTACGTCGGCGTGCAGGCGGCGATCCACCGCGACGTGACGCTGGGCTGGTGCAGCGCCTACCTGGTCGCGATGATCCTGACGCTGGCCTGCCTGAGCGGGCTCCTGCACCAGACGCCGCTCGGCGACGAGCCGACGCTGAGCGCGGCCTTCCTGATGCTCAGCCCGGTGCTGCTGGGCACGGTGGGGCTGGCCTTCCTGCGTTCGGCCGTGCCGCAGGCGGTGATCGGTCCGCTCGAACGTGCGCTGGTGTGGCTGTGCATGGGCCTCGCGCTGGCGCTGGGGGTTGCGTACCCGTTCCTCGACCTCGGCGAGCGCTGGTTCCTGACCCGCTCGTATGGCGCGCTGGCGATGCTGGTGGGGGGCGGCCTGCTGCTGCGTTCGCTGCGCTGGCAGCTGCCGCACGTGCGCTGGATGGCGGCCGGGCAGATCATCCTCGGGGCCGGTGCGGCGCTGCCGCTGCTGAAGAGCTTCGGCGTCGTGCCGAGCGGGCTGTTCGCGCAGTACGGGCTGCTGTTCGCGAGCGCGGTCGACCTGCCGATGCTGCTGTTCGCGATGTCGCTGCTGCGGCGCGACCACGACGTGGTGTCGGCGCGGCTGCGCGAGGCCAACCAGTACGACCCGGTGACCGGGCTGCTGCGCCCGAAGGACCTGCTGCCGCGCCTGGCGCAGATGAAGTTCCGCAGCCAGCGGCACGGCATCCGCAGCGCCGTCGTGATGTTCGAGGTGGTGAACCTGCGCGACATCCGGCTGCGCCAGGGCGCGACCGTCGCCGAGCAGGCGCTGCTGCTGGCCGGGCGCCAGGYGCRGCAGGGCATGCGGGCGTCGGACGTGATGGTGCGCTTCAACGAGCAGCGCGTGGTGGCGCTGCTGGACGGCGTGGCCAACCCGGGCGAGGTGCTGATGATCGTGCACCGCATCATCCACCAGGCCCAGCACTACACCGGCGAACTGCCGGGGCACGAGACGCTGCAGCTGCATGCGGTGGTGGCGCACCTGCCGGAAGACCGGCGCGACACGCCGCAGGCGCTGGTGGACGCACTGGTGGCCCACCTCGCGCGCATGCGGCCGGGGAGTGGGGCCAGGCTGCGGCAGTTGACGACGCTGGCGCAGCAGCGGCAGAAGCCGGGGCTGTGGCGCCGGTGGATGAAGACGGCGCCGTGGGAGGCGGGGGCGGAGTAGGGCCGTGCCGGGTCAGACGTTGAACAGGAAGTTCATCACGTCCCCATCCTTCACCACGTACTCCTTGCCTTCGGCCCGCATCTTCCCGGCGTCCTTCGCCCCCTGCTCGCCCTTGAAGGCGATGAAGTCGTCGAAGCCGATGGTCTGCGCGCGGATGAAGCCGCGTTCGAAATCGGTGTGGATCACGCCGGCCGCCTGCGGTGCGGTGTCGCCGATGTGGATGGTCCAGGCGCGCACTTCCTTCACGCCAGCGGTGAAATAGGTCTGCAGCCCCAGCAGGCCGAAGGCGGCGCGGATCAGCCGGTTCAGGCCCGGCTCGGTCTGCCCCATCTCCTGCAGGAACATCAGCCGGTCGTCGTCCGGCATGTCGGCCAGCTCGGCCTCGGTCTTCGCGCAGATCGCCACCACCGGCGCCTTCTGGCCTTCGGCATAGGCGCGCAGCTTGTCGAGGTAGGGGTTGTTCTCGAAGCCGCCCTCGTCGACGTTGCCGACGAACATCGCCGGCTTGGCGGTGATCAGGCACAGCGGCTTCAGCACCACCAGCTCTTCCTTGGTGAACGCGATGCCGCGCACCGGCTTCGCCTCGTTCAGCGCGGCGGCGCACTTCTGCAGCACGTCCACCAGCTTGGCGGCTTCCTTGTCGTTGCCGGACTTGGCGGCCTTGATCGAGCGCTGCAGCGTCTTCTCCACCGTCGCCAGGTCGGCCAGGCACAGCTCGGTCTGGATCACCTCGATGTCGGAGATCGGGTCGACCTTGCCGGCCACGTGGATCACGTTCTCGTCGTCGAAGCAGCGCACCACGTTGACGATCGCGTCGGTCTCGCGGATGTGGGCCAGGAACTGGTTGCCCAGGCCCTCGCCCTTCGAGGCGCCGGCCACCAGCCCGGCGATGTCGACGAACTCGACGATCGCCGGCACGATGCGCTCGGGCTTGACGATGCCCGCCAGCGCCTGCAGCCGAGGATCGGGCAGCTCGACCACGCCGACGTTCGGCTCGATGGTGCAGAACGGGTAGTTCTCGGCCGCGATCCCGGCTTTCGTCAGCGCGTTGAAGAGGGTGGACTTGCCGACGTTCGGCAGGCCCACGATGCCGCATTTGAGGCTCATGGAAAGGGCTTTCGGGGTCGAGAGGGAAGAACCGGGGAGAAAGGCGAATTTTAGACGCTCGGCCTACACTCGCCGCTCAACCCCTCGAGAGGCCCCCGATGCTCGAACTCCTGCAGCTGACTTCGCACACCAAGGACCTCGGCGGCGGCTTCACGGTGCGGCGCCTGCTGCCGTCGTCGCGCCAGCAGGCCGTCGGGCCGTTCCTGTTCTTCGACCACTTCGGGCCGATCACCGCCCAGCCGAGCGACAACCACGACGTGCGCCCGCACCCGCACATCGGCCTGGCCACCGTCACCTACCTGTTCGAAGGCGCGATGCAGCACCGCGACAGCACCGGCATCGTGCAGCGCATCGAGCCGGGCGCGATCAACTGGATGACCTCGGGGCGCGGCATCGTGCATTCCGAGCGCACGCCCGACGACCTGCGCGCGCTGCCGCGCCGCAGCCACGGCCTGCAGCTGTGGGCCGCGCTGCCCACCGAGCACGAGGAGGATGCGCCGAGCTTCTCGCACACCGCCGCCGCGGCGATCCCGTCGCTGAAGGTCGGCGCGGTCGAGGTGCGGGTGCTGATCGGCAGCGCCTTCGGGGCCGCGTCGCCGACGCCGACGCTGTCGCCCACGCTCTACGCCGACCTGCAACTGCCGCCCGGCGCCACGCTGCAGGTGCCGGCCGCCGCGCAGCAGCGTGCGCTGTACGGCGTCGACCACGGCTTCGCGCTCGACGGCCAGGCGATCGAGCCGGGCGTGATGGTGGTGCTGCCCGAAGGCGCGCAGCCGACGATCGCCGCGCCGCAGGGCGCACGCGTGATGCTGATCGGCGGCGAGCCGCTCGGTCACCGCTTCATGTGGTGGAACTTCGTTTCCAGCCGCAAGGACCGCATCGCCGAAGCGGCCGACGACTGGGCCGCGCAGCGCTTTGCCGGCGTGCCCGGCGAGACCGAGTTCATTCCGTTGCCGGCGCAGCGCCCCGAGGCGAAGGGCTGAGCCCGGCACCGCGCCGCAGCACCAGCACGTTGCCGGCCACGGCCAGCAGCGCGCCGAGCGCCGTCAGCGCGTCCGGCTGGTAGTGCTCGAACACCGTCGACACCACCAGTGCCAGCAGCGGCGTCATCACGCCGATCGTGCCCGACGGGCCCGGGCCCAGCCGCTGCATCAGCGTCAGGAAGCAGGCGAACGTCAGCACCGAACCGGCCAGCGCCAGGTACAGCAGCGCGACCCACCACGACGCGATCGCCGGCAGCGCGAGCGGCTGGCCGTCGGCCAGCACGACGATGAAACAGGCGGTCGCGCCGTACAGCATGCCGAAACCGAGCGCGGGCCAGAACGGCAGGCCGCGCACGCCGTTGCGGCTGGCGCTCAGGCTCCCGACGCTGGACAACAGCACCGCGCCGACCGTGAACAGCGCGCCGAGCGCGGTGCTGGCCGCATCGCGCGTGCGGCCGAACTCGGGCCAGAACACCAGCGCCACGCCGGCCAGCCCGAGCAGCCCGCCGGCGATGAAGCGCGGCGTGATGGCGGTGCCGAACAACGCCCGCGCGCCCAGCCCGTTGATCAGCGGCGACGCCGAATAGCCGACCGCGACGATGCCCGACGGCAGCAGCACCTCGGCGTGGTACACGCACAGGTAGGACACGCCATACAGGAACACGCCCTGCAGCGCGAACCAGCCGTGTTGGCGCAGCGAGAAACGCAGCGGCAGCCCGCGCCAGGCGCTGAAGCCCAGCACCACCGCGCCGGCCAGCGCAAAGCGCAGCGCGACGCCGAACTCGGGCGTCGTCACGCCCACCTGGTAGGTGATCGCATGCCAGGTCGTGCCCCAGGTGAGCACGCAGATCGCGAACAGCTGCCAGCTGCGCAGGCCGCGCATGCCGCCGGGCATCAGAAGCGGATGCTCGCGGTGCCCGCCAGCCCGGCGCGCAGCCCGCACTCCACGCCCTCGACGATCACCGCGTTCATGCCGAAGCTCACCGCACCGCCGACGCGGTCGTCGGCGCGGTAGGTCGACAGCGTGTCGCCCGGCTCGTGCCCCGGCTCGCCGGTGGCCGGGTCGACGTTCGGGATCGGGCAGCGCGGGCAGGGCTTGACCAGGCGCAGCCGCACCGGGCCGTCGGTGGTCTCGAAGCGGATCTCGTCGAGGAAGTCCTCGCCGTGCGCATCCAGCCCGTCCAGCACCAGGTTGGGCCGGAAGCGCGCCATCGTCGCGGCCGGCACGCCCTTGCGCGCCAGGCGCTCGTTCAATGCGTCCAGCGAGGCCTGCGAGATCACCAGCAGCGGGTAGCCGTCGCTGAACGCGTTCTCGGCGTCGAGCTCGCCGGTCCACTGCTTGTTCGACAGGCGCTTCTGCTCGGGGTCGAAGCGCGCCAGGCGCAGCGGGAACTTCACGCCCTCGCGGGCCGGCCCGAGGAAATCGCTGAACCACTGCGCCGCCAGGTCGCCCATGTCGTAGGCGGCCACGGTGTCGTTCCACACCGTCACCTGCGTCGGGCCCTCGACCGCGTCCAACGCCAGGTGCAGCGCCAGCATGCCGGGCGCGCGCAGCACCAGCTCTGTGTGCTTCAGCGTCGTGTGGACCAGCGCCATGCGCGGCAGCTCGCGCTGGCTGACGAAGCGGCCGGCGGCATCGACCACCATCCACGCGCGGTCGAACTCGAGACCGGTCTCGATCAGCAGCGATTCCTCGAGCGTGACGCCGGCACAGCTCTTCACCGGGTAGACGTGGACGCTGCGCAGCGTCAGCGCCACGTCGCCGCTCTCCTCCATCGAGTCGCTCACTTGAACAGTCCCTTCAGCTTGTCCTTCAACTGGTCCTTGGCGGATGCCTTGGCCCCCGAGGCGGCGCCGCTGGCCGCCGACGGCAGGCCCAGCTTCTCGCGCAGCTTGTCCTCGGCCCTGCCGGCAACCTCGTTCTTCAGCGCCTGGGCCGCGATCTGCGACCACTGGATGCGCCAGTCCATCGCGTCGAACGGGCCGGTCAGCTGCACCGGCACCGTGACGCCCTTCAGCGCCGCCAGGTCGGCACCGTCCTGGCCCTTGGTGGTGTTGGCCACCGTCGCCCGGGCGGTGTAGTCGATGCGGCCGCGGCCGATGTCGAGCGCGCCCGCGCCGCCCAGGCGCAGGAACGGGCTCTTCGCATCCAGGTCGGAGTTGCGCGCGATGCCGTCGGCGATCACGAAGCTGGCCGTCATCTCCGAGAAATCGGTCTTCTCGGCCTGGCTCGATTTCTGCGCCGTGTCCTGCTTCATCGACAGAGCGGCCTTGGCCTGGCGCAGGCTCTTCGCGAGGTTGACGCCCTTGATCGCGCCGTCGCGCAGCTGCAGCGCGGCCGTGCCCTTCAGGCGCGCCTTCAGCTCGTTGACGCTGCGCCCGGCGCTCTCGACGTCCATCGCGACGCGGCCGGTGCCTTCGAGGATGTCCTTCTTCGCCACGTCCTTCAGCAGCGCGTTGACGTTGACGCCGTTGGCGGTGGCCTTGATCGCGACCCGGCTGGCGCGCGCATCGGCGAAGGCGGTCGCGTCGAGCACGCCGCCCCAGGTCTTGCCATAGAGCTTGCTCACCCGCAGCATGCCGCCCTGCAGCGAGGCCTCGAAGGCGGCGTCGCTGACGCGGTAGGTCTGGTAGGCGAAGCTGCCGATGTGCAGGCTGAACTCGCCCTGCACCGCGCGCAGCGGCGACAGGTCGACCGGCGTGTCGGGCGGCGGCTTGTCGCCGGCCGCCGGGGCCGGTGCGGGCGCGGTGGACGACGGCGGCAGCAGCCGGTTCAGGTCGAGCGCGTCGAAGTTGGCCGAGGCCTTCACGGTGATCGGCGTGCCGGCCAGCGTCAGGTTGCCTTCGCTGCGGAACGGGTTGGCGTTGATCTGCCCGGCCAGCGACCAGTGCGCCGATTGCGGCGACGCATCGGCCTTGCCGCGCATGTCCAGCATCAGCGGCTGCAGCGACGGCTCCTGGATCTTCAGCTGCGCCACCAGCGCGTCGAGGGCAAAGGCGCTCCTGGCCGGCTGCAGCACCAGGTCGGAACGCACCGTGCCGGCCAGTTCCCGTTGGCCGCTGGTGCCCTTCATGCTGCCCTTCAGCGTGGCGTCGAAGCCGGGCACCTTGACCTGGTCGAAGCTGCCGCTGGGGGCTGCCGTCTTGAAGCTCGCGTCGACCGCGGTCGGGCCGCCCAGCGACAGCTTGCCGCTCAGCGCGCTGCCGGTCAGCGCCTCGCCCTTCACGTTCAGCTCGGGCCAGTCGAGCGCGGCCGACAGCGGCTGGCCGCCCTGCGTGCCGGCCAGCTTGACCTGCAGCTGCGCGAGCGCGATGCTGCGCCCGGCCGGGTCGTAGGCGAAGCGCTTGATCTGCACCCGGCTGTCGGCCAGCTTCAGCGAACCGAGCGTGGCGCCGAGGCCGAGGTCCAGGTCCTGCGCGTCGACGGTGCCGCGCTCGCCGTCGTAGCCGAGGGCGCCCTGGATCTTCAGGTCCATCGCCTGCACGCCGAAGGCATCGCCCTGCCAGCCGAGCTGCATGTCGCGCAGCTTCACGCCGTGCTGCGCGAGCAGCAGCGTCAGCTTCGTCTCGCCGGTCAGCGTGCCCTTGACGGCCGGCGCCTTCAGCGCCAGCTCGGCCTTCAGCTTCACCGGCGACTCGACCTGGTCGGCCAGCCGGCCGGTGTGCAGCGAGTTCAGCGTCACCTCGCCGGACAGCTGGTCGCGCTCGTCGCGCAGGCTCAGCCGCAGGTCGTCGAGCTGCACGCCGCTGATGTCGAAACGCAGCGGGGCGCCCGACGACGACGGCGCCGGCTGGCTGGCCGCGGCGCCGGGCGGCGGCGCGTCGCCGGCCAGCAGGTCGTCGATGTTGCTCTTGCCCTGCGCGTCGCGGCGGTACACCAGGCGCAGCCCGCGGGCGCTGACCTGGTCGACCACCACCTGCCTGCTCAGCAGCGGCAGCACCGCCACCGACAGCGAGGCCTCGTCCAGCGCGGCGAACTCGTCGGCGCGCCCCTTCTCGCTGAGCTTGACGGCCGATACCTGCACCGCCAGGCGCGGGAAGATCGACAGCTTGATCGGCCCGTCGATCGCGAGCGTGCGCTCGCGGTGGGTTTTCATCCAGTCGATCGCGACGCCCTTGTAGGCGTTCGGATCGAAGGTGGCGACCAGCCAGGCCAGCACGGCGCCGATCAACAGCACCAGCACGGCCAGGGCCAACAAGAGTTTTCGGATCCAGGGTTTCATCGCGGCTGCCACAGCGTGGGGGCACCGATTCTGCCTTCATGGGCACTGGGATGGTGCCGATCCCTACAATGAAACCTCATGAAACGCTTCGATCTCCGTGTCCGCGGTGCCGGCATCGTCGGCCAGGCCCTCGCCTTGACCCTGGCGCGGCAAGGGCTGCGCGTGGCCCTGGTGCCCGATGCCGCGCCCGCCGCCGGCGAGGATGTGCGGGCCTATGCGCTGAACGCCGCGTCGGTCGCGCTGCTGCAGGGGCTGAAGGTCTGGGAGGCGCTGCCGGCCGGCGCCGCCACTCCGGTGCACGAGATGCGCGTCGAGGGCGACGCCCCCGGTGCGGCGCTCGAGTTCTCGGCCTGGCAGCAGCACGTGGCCGAGCTGGCGGTCATCACCGACGCCGCGGCGCTGGAACGCGCGCTTGCCACCGCGGTGCGCTATGCGCCGCACGTCGAGCTGCTGCCGCCCGATGCCGAGGTCGACGCACCGCTGACTGCGCTGTGCGAGGGCAAGGCCTCGGCCACGCGCGCCGCGCTCGGCGTGGCGTTCGATCGCCAGGACTATGGCCAGCGTGCGATCGCGGCCCGCCTGGTGGCCGACCGGCCGCACCGGCACGTGGCCCGCCAGTGGTTCCGCGCGCCCGACATCCTGGCGCTGCTGCCGTTCGACACGCCGCAGGCCGGGTGCTCGTACGCACTGGTGTGGTCGCTGCCCGAGGCGCGGGCGCAAGCGCTGCTGGCGCTCGACGCGCCGGCCTTCGAGCAGGCGCTGAACGAGGCCGTGGGCGATGCCTGCGGACACGTGTCGCTGGCTTCCGACCGCGCCGGCTGGCCGCTGATGCAGGCCCGTGCCACTGCCTGGTGCGGCCCGGGCTGGGTGCTGCTGGGCGATGCGGCGCACGTGGTGCACCCGCTGGCCGGGCAGGGGCTCAACCTGGGCCTGGCCGACGTCGCCGCGCTGGCGCGCGTGCTGGCCGAGCGCGAACCCTGGCGCGCGCTGTCCGATCCGAAGCTGCTGCGCCGTTACGAACGCTCACGACTTCTGCCGACGCAGGCCATGGGCCAGCTCACCGGCGGGCTGTGGCGGCTATTCTCCACGGACCAGGCCGCGGCGCGGGAACTCCGCAACCGCGGCATGACTCTCGTCAACCACCTGTCCCCCCTCAAGCGCTGGCTGACCGCCCGGGCGCTGGATTCCTGAAAGCCCGTTCCATGTCCACCCTGCTCACCCTCCGACTGCGTTCCTGGCTCGCCCTGGCGGCGCTCGCCACCGTCTCCTGGGCGCCGCTGGCGCATGCCGACGAGGCCCAGATCCGCAAGAACCTGGCCGAGCGCCTGCCCAACTTCCCGGCCATCGACGAGGTCAGCAAGACGGCGATCCCGGGCGTCTACGAGATCCGCATGGGCACCGAGATCCTCTACACCGACGAGCAGGGCGCCTACCTGATCGAAGGCTCGCTGATCGAGACCAAGTCGCGCACCAACCTCACCGAGGCGCGCATCAACAAGCTGACGGCGATCGACTTCAAGACGCTGCCGCTGAAGGACGCGATCGTCTGGAAGAGCGGCACTGGCGCGCGCCGCATCGCGGTGTTCGCCGACCCGAACTGCGGCTACTGCCGCCGCTTCGAGGCCGACCTGCAGAAGCTCAAGGACGTGACCGTCTACACCTTCCTGTACCCGGTGCTGGGCGGCGATTCGCCGCAGAAGTCGCGCGACATCTGGTGCGCCAAGGATTCGAGCAAGGCCTGGCTGGGCTGGATGCTGCGCAACGAGCAGCCGGCGCGCACCATGGGCGCCTGCGAGACGCCGATGGAGCGCAACCTGGCGATGGGCCGCAAGTACCGCATCAACGGCACGCCCGCGGTGATCTTCGCCGACGGCACCCGCTTCCCCGGCGCGATGCCGCTGGAGCAGATCGAGAAGCAGCTGATCGCCAGCAGCAAGTGATGCCGGCCGCACTCGCCGGGGCGACCGCCAACTTCTCGCCCAACCCGGTTGCGCTGCGGCTGGGCTACCTCGGGCTGCTGCCCTTCGTGCTCGGCGCCGCGCTGGTGTGGCTGGTGCTGCCCGAGGCCGGCGTCTACGTGCCGCACGTGCTGTCGGGCTATGCCGCGGTGACGCTGTCGCTGCTCGGCGGCATCCACTGGGGCCTGGCATTCCGCCAGAAGCTGCCGTCGCCGGCGCTGTTCGCCTGGGGCGTGGTGCCGCCGCTCGTGGCCTGGATCGCCGTCGTGATGCCGCCGTACGCGGGGCTGGTGGTGCATGGCGCGATGCTGGTCGCGTGCTACCTGGTCGACCGCCGCGTCTACCCGTCGCAGGGTGTCGGCGCGTGGCTGACGCTGCGCTTCCGCCTGACCGTGGTGGCGAGCCTGTGCTGCTTCCTCGGCGCGGCCGGCAGCTGACCCCTTTTCCGTTGCCCCTTGCCGGCCTGACCATGATTTCCTACCGCCTCGAGATTGCCGACCTGCACGCCCACCAGTTCCTCGTGACGCTGACCGTGCCGCAACCGGCCGCGCAGCAGCGCGTCAGCCTGCCGGCGTGGATTCCCGGCAGCTACCTGCTGCGCGAGTTCGCGCGCCACCTGTCGCAGCTGCAGGCGCGCCAGGGCACGCGCGAGGTGCCGCTGCGCCAGCTCGACAAGGCCAGCTGGGTCGCCGAGTGCGACGGCCGCGGCGCGCTGACCGTCAGCTACCGGGTCTATGCCTTCGACGCCTCGGTGCGCACCGCCTGGCTCGACGCGCAGCGCGGCTTCTTCAACGGCACCAGCACCTTCCTGCGGGTCGAAGGCCGCGAGGCCGAGCCGCACCAGCTCGAGCTGCGCGGGCTGCCCAAGGGCTGGCGCGCGGGCACCTCGCTGCCGGCGCTGAAGACCGATGCGCGCGGCCAGGGCCGCTACCAGGCGGGCGACTACGACGAGCTGGTCGACCACCCGGTGGAGCTGGGCGACTTCTGGCGCGGCGAGTTCAAGGCCGCCGGCGTGCCGCACGAGTTCATCGTCGCCGGGGCGCTGCCCGATTTCGACGGCGAGCGGCTGCTGGCCGATGCGCGCCGCATCTGCGAGGCCGAGATCGCGTTCTGGCACGGCCGCAAGAAGCCGCACTTCAAGCGCTATGTGTTCATGCTGAACGCGGTGGACGACGGCTACGGCGGGCTGGAGCACCGGGCGAGCACCGCGCTGATCGCCGCCCGGCGCGACCTTCCGCAGCGCGGCAAACCCGGCACCGAGCTGAGCGACGGCTACGTGACCCTGCTCGGCCTGATCAGCCACGAGTATTTCCACACCTGGAACGTCAAGCGGCTGCGCCCGGCCGAGTTCGCGCGCTACGACTACACGCAGGAGAACTACACCGAGCTGCTGTGGTTCTTCGAGGGCTTCACCTCGTACTACGACGACCTGCTGCTGCTGCGTGCCGGGCTGGTCGACGAGGGCCGCTACCTCAAGCTGCTGGCCAAGACGGTGACCGGCGTGCTGGCGGCGCCGGGACGCCGGGTGCAGAGCGTCGCGCAGGCGAGCTTCGACGCCTGGGTCAAGTACTACCGCGGCGACGAGAACACGCCCAACGCGACCATCAGCTACTACACCAAGGGCTCGCTGGTGGCGCTGGCGCTCGACCTGACGCTGCGCGGCCGCGGCCAGGGTTCGCTCGACGACGTGATGCGCGCGCTGTGGGCACGCAGCGACGGCGGGCCGATCGCCGAGGCCGACATCGCCGCGGTGCTGCACGAGGTCGGCGGTCGCTCGATGGCGGGCGAGCTGCAGGCCTGGGTGCACGGCACGGACGAGCTGCCCCTGAAGGCCTTGCTGCAGCGCGCCGGCGTGCACTGGTCGCAGCAGGCGCCGACGATGGCGCAGCGCCTGGGCCTGCGCGTGTCGGAAAGCCCGCTCACCGGCATCAAGGTGAGCCACGTGCTGCGCGGTGGCGCGGCCGAAGCGGCCGGGCTGGCGGCCGGCGACGAGTTGCTCGGCGTCGACGACTGGCGCGTGCGCCGGCTCGACGACCTGCCGCGCCTGCTGCCGGCCGATGGCCGCGTGACGCTGCTGGTGTCGCGCGACCAGCGCCTGCTGCACCTGCCGCTGGTGGCGGGAGAGGCGGCCGACAGCGGCACCGTGACGCTGGCGCCGGCGGCGCCCGGCACCGACAAGTCCGCCGTTGCCGCGCATGCGCTGCGGCAGGCATGGCTGCGCGGCTGAGCGGCACGCGGTTCGCGGCGCCGCGGCGCCGGCTGGCGTGGCTGGCCCTGGTGCTGGGCGTGGTCGGGGTGCACGGCTGCGTGACGCGCGCCGTGGCCGATCGCATGACGGCGTTCTCGGTGCAGCCGATGCCACCGCGGATGCAGGTGGCGTATGTGCGCGAGCTGGAGCCGACCGTGCCGGTGAAGCCGGCGCCTGCACCGGCACCGAAGCGTGTCGAGCCGGCCGCCCGCGCCGCGGCCCCGGCGGCGTCGGCGGTGGTGCCGCCCGAGCCGACGCCTGTGCCCGAGCCGCCGCCCGAGGTGGTGGCCCAGGCCGAGCCGGAGCCACCGCCCGCACCGGCCAGCGCCGCGTCCGAGCCCTCGCCGGCGGCGGCCGATGCCGCGGCATCGGCCCCGGCCGCCTTCGAATGGCCCGGCTCGACCCGACTGAGCTACGTGCTGACCGGCAACTTCCGCGGCCCCGTCGACGGCGAGGCGCAGGTCGAATGGATCCGCGACGGCAACCGCTACCAGGTGCACGTCGACGTGGTCATCGGCCTGTCGTTCGCGCCGACCGCGTCGCGCCGCCTCAGCAGCGAAGGCGAGCTGACGGCCGACGGCCTCTCCCCGCAGCGCTACGACCAGCTGACGCGCGCGATCCTGCGCGACGACCAGCGCGTCGCGATGCAGTTCCTGCCGGATGCGGTGGTGCTGGCGAACGGCCAGCGGCGCATTCGCTGGCCGGGCGTGCAGGACACCGCCAGCCAGTTCGTGCAGCTGACCTGGCTGTTCACGACCCGGCCCGAGCTGCTGCGCACCGGCAGCACGGTCGAGATCCCGCTCGCGCTGCCGTTCAAGGTGGAGACCTGGCCCTACGACGTGCTGGAGGAGGAGGTGCTGTACACGCCGTTCGGCGAGGTGCCGTCCTTCCACGTGAAGCCGCGCCGGCAGCCGCGCGGCGGCGACCTGGTCCCCGAGATGTGGATCGCGCCCGGCATGCGCTACCTGCCGCTGCGCATCCGCATCCACCAGGATGCCGACACCTGGGTCGACCTGATGATCAAGCGCAAGCCGGAAATCGCATCCTGACGGGCTTGCCTACACTGCGGCCATTGACGATCCATCGAAGGAGACGATTCCCATGAGCTACCAGTGCATCCTGACCGACGTCCAGGGCAACGGCCCGCTGCGCATCGGCATCGTGACGCTGAACCGGCCCAAGCAGCTGAACGCGCTGAACGACACGCTGATGGACGAGCTGGGCGCGGCGCTGAAGGCCTTCGATGCCGATGAGACCATCGGCTGCATGGTGATCACCGGCAGCGAGAAGGCCTTCGCGGCCGGCGCCGACATCGCCGCGATGGCCCCCTGGAGCTTCATGGACGTCTACAAGGGCGACTTCATCACGCGCAACTGGGAGACGATCCGCAGCGTGCGCAAGCCGGTGATCGCCGCGGTGGGCGGCTTCGCGCTGGGTGGCGGCTGCGAGCTGGCGATGATGTGCGACTTCATCATCGCGGCCGACACCGCGAAGTTCGGCCAGCCCGAGATCAAGCTCGGCATCATCCCCGGGGCCGGCGGCACGCAGCGCCTGCCGCGCGCGATCGGCAAGGCGAAGGCGATGGACATGGTGCTGACCGGCCGCATGATGGACGCGGCCGAGGCCGAGCGTGCGGGCCTGGTGTCGCGCGTGGTGCCGGCGGCCGAGCTGCTGGGCGTTGCGCTGGCGGCCGCGCAGACCATCTGCGAGCTGGGCGGGCCGAGCGTGATGATGGCCAAGGAAGCCGTGAACCGCGCCTTCGAAGGGCCGCTGGCCGACGGCATCCAGTTCGAGCGGCGCATGTTCCACGCGCTGTTCGCGACCGAAGACCAGAAGGAAGGCATGGACGCCTTCCTCGCCAAGCGCAAGCCGGTGTTCAAGCACCGCTAGACCGTAGCCCGGATGCCAATCCGGGATCAGTGCCTGCGATAGACGAGCAGCCGACCCTTGTACGAAGCGTGCGTGGCATCCGCCACCTGCTGCAGCCGCTCCTCCTGCAGCGAGAACCCCATCCCTGCCATCTCGCGCGTGAACGCCGCGCGATTTCCGCGGTTCGGGTCGACGATCCACACCTCGGCGCGCGGCCCGGCATGGCGGCCGATGAAGCCCGCCAGCAGGCCGCCGTCGTCGCGCTCGTACAGGATGTCGCTGCCGATCACCAGGTCGAAGCGGCCGCTGAGCACCTGCTCGTCCTGCGGCACCGGCGGCAGCAGGTCGTCGGCCGATTCCGACCATTGCCCGTGCCGGTAGGCCATCGGCAGCAGGCCGTTGAGGCGCAGGTTCTCCGCCAGGAAGCTGGCGGCGAGCGGGTGGCAGTCGCTCGCGGTCACGTCCGACCCGCGGCGGTGGCTGACCAGGCTGGCAAGCGCCAGGCCGCAGCCGATCTCGAGGATGCGTTCGCCCGGCAGCATCGTGCGCACCGCCATGCGCTGCGCCAGCTGCAGCCCCGACGGCCACAGCAGCCCGAACAGCGGCCAGGCCGCCGACGAGATGCCCTGGCCGAGGGCCAGGTCGTGCGGATCGGAGAACTGCTGGCGGTCCAGCAACGAGCGAATCTGCAGGTCGGCGACGCCGTCGATGGCGATGTGCTCGTGTTTGACCAAGTATCCAGGCATCGCGCAGTGTAGGCGCGATGCCGCGGATGCGCCGCTCAGCTCTCCTTGCGCAGCGAAGGGAACAGGATCACGTCGCGGATGCTCGGGCTGTCGGTRATCAGCATCATCAGSCGGTCGATGCCGATGCCGCARCCRCCKGYSGGCGGCATGCCGTATTCCAGSGCGCGGATGWAGTCGGCGTCRTAGWACATCGCCTCCTCGTCGCCGGCCTCCTTGTTGGCCGCCTGGGCCAGGAAGCGCGCCGCCTGGTCCTCGGCGTCGTTCAGCTCGGAGAAGCCGTTCGCATACTCGCGCCCGGTGATGAAGAGCTCGAAGCGCTCGGTGATGGCCGGGTTGCTGTCGGAGGCGCGCGCCAGCGGCGACACCTCGACCGGGTAGTCGATGATGAAGGTGGGTTGCCACAGCTGCTCTTCGACGACCGCCTCGAACAGGCCGAACTGCAGCTCGGGCAGCTTCCAGTGCGCCGGGGCTTCCTCGCCCAGCGCCTTCAGCTTTGCGCGCAGCACGCCGGCATCGCCCGCCTCGGCCTCGCCGAGCCCGGCATGGGCCACCAGCGAATCGCGCACCGTCAGGCGCGTGAACGGCTTGTCCAGGTCGACCGGCTTGCCGGCGTAGGTGATGCTGGCCGAGCCGGTGGCCTGGCGCGCCGCGTGGCGCAGCACGCCTTCGGTGAAGTCCATCAGGTCGTGGTGGTTCCACCACGCCGCATAGAACTCCATCATCGTGAACTCGGGGTTGTGGCGCACCGAGATGCCTTCGTTGCGGAAGCTGCGGTTGATCTCGAACACGCGCTCGAAGCCGCCGACGATCAGCCGCTTCAGGTACAGCTCGGGCGCGATGCGCAGGAACATGTCCTGCGCCAGCGCGTTGTGGTGTGTGACGAAGGGCTTGGCGTTGGCACCGCCCGGGATCGGGTGCAGCATCGGCGTCTCGACCTCCATGAAGCCGTGCTCCACCATGAAGTGGCGGATCGAGCTCAGCGCCTTGCTGCGCGCGGCGAAGCGGGCGCGGGCCTCCTCGTCGGTGATCAGGTCGACGTAGCGCTGGCGGTACTTCTGCTCCTGGTCGGTCATGCCGTGGAACTTGTCCGGCAGCGGACGCAGGCTCTTGGTCAGCAGGCGCAGCGTGGTCACGCGCACCGACAGCTCGCCGGTCTTGGTCTTGAAGAGGGTACCCTCGGCGCCGAGGATGTCGCCCAGGTCCCAGTGCTTGAACGCGGCGTACACCTCGTCGCCCAGCGCGTCCTTGGTGACGAACAGCTGGATGCGGCCGGTGCTGTCCTGCAGCGTCGCGAAGCTCGCCTTGCCCATCATGCGCTTGAGCATCATCCGCCCGCCCAGGCTGACGACGACGGCCTGCGGCTCCAGTTCCTCGTTCGGTAGCTCGCCGTACTTGCGGACCAGGTCGAGCGCGTGCTGCTTCGGCTTGAAATCGTTCGGGAACGCGACGCCTTGCTGGCGGATGGCGGCGAGCTTCTCGCGCCGTTCGGCGATCAGCTGGTTCTCGTCGACGGGGGGCTGGGGCGGGTTGTTCTGGGTCATGGGGGTTCGGGAAATGCGCCGCAATTTTAGGCGGACGGGCCCGCGCCCGCGGCAGCGGCCCCGCCGCGGCGAATAAAATCGCACGTTTGCCCGCCCGGGCAGCCGTTTCCCGAGACCCCCATGCCGACACCGTCCATCATCCGAGACCGCAAGCTGCGCCTGGCGCTGGTGGGCTGCGGCCGCATCGCGCAGAACCACTTCGCGGCGCTCAAGCAGCACGCCGACCGCGCCGAATGGGTCGCCGTCTGCGACAACCAGCCCGAGCTGCTGGCCAAGGCGGTCGAGCTGACCGGCGCCAAGGGCTTTGCCTCGCTCGACGCGCTGCTGGCCGACAGTGACGCCGACCTGGTGGTGCTGGCCACGCCCAGCGGGCTGCACCCGCGCCAGGCGATCAAGGTCGCGCAGGCCGGCCGCCACGTGCTGAGCGAGAAGCCGATGGCCACCAAGTGGGACGAGGGCGTGGCGATGGTGCGCGCCTGCCGCGACGCCGGCGTCAAGCTGTTCGTCGTCAAGCAGAACCGGCTCAACGCGACGCTGCAGCTGGTCAAGCGCGCGGTCGACCAGGGCCGCTTCGGCAAGCTGGCGATGGTGACGGTCAACGTGTTCTGGACCCGGCCGCAGGCCTACTACGACGCGGCGCCGTGGCGCGGCCGCTGGGACATGGACGGCGGCGCCTTCATGAACCAGGCCAGCCACTACGTCGACATGGTCGACTGGCTGGTCGGCCCGGTCGACAACGTGCACGCCTACACCGCGACGCTGTCGCGCAACATCGAGGCCGAGGACACCGGCGTGATGAGCCTGCGGCTGCGCAACGGCGCGCTGGCCTCGATCAACGTGACGATGCTGACGCACAACAAGAACTTCGAAGGCAGCATCACGATCCTCGGCGAGCGCGGCACGGTGCGCGTCGGCGGCGTGGCGGTCAACAAGATCGAGCACTGGGAGTTCGACGCGCCGCACGCCGACGACGCCAAGGTGGCCGACGCCAGCTATGGCGTGACCTCGGTCTACGGCCCCGGCCACCCGCTGTACTACGACAACGTGATCAACACGCTGCGCGGCGAGGCGCATGCCGAGGTCGACGGCTACGAAGGGCTGCGCTCGCTCGAGGTGCTGATCGCGGGCTACCGCTCGGCGCGCGACGGCGTGCGGGTCGGCCTGCCGCTGGTCTTTTGAGCCGGACGTCCCGATGATCCACGCCTCGGCCATCGTCGACGACGGCGCGCAGCTCGGCGCCGGCACCCGCGTCTGGCACTTCGCCCACGTCTGCGCCGGCGCGCGCATCGGCGACGGCTGCTCGCTCGGCCAGGGCGTCTACGTCGGCAACGACGTGGCGATCGGCCACAACGTGAAGATCCAGAACAACGTCTCGGTGTACGACGCGGTGACGCTGGAGGACGACGTGTTCTGCGGCCCGAGCATGGTCTTCACCAACGTCTACAACCCGCGCTCGGCGGTCGCGCGCAAGAACGAATACCGCCGCACGCTGGTGCGCCGCGGCGCGACGCTGGGCGCCAACTGCACCATCGTCTGCGGCCACACGGTGGGCCGCTACGCCTTCGTCGGCGCCGGCGCGGTGGTCAACCGCGACGTGCCGGATTTCGCGTTGATGGTCGGCGTGCCGGCGCGCCAGGTCGGCTGGATGAGCCGGCACGGCGAGCGGCTCGACCTGCCGCTGGCCGGCGACGGCGAAGCGCTGTGCCCGGCCACCGGCGAGCGTTACGTGCTGCGCAACGCGGTGTGCCAACCTGCAGAGGAAGTTCAAGCATGAGCGCCAAGCTCGAATTCATCGACCTGAAGACGCAGTACGCCGCGCTGAAGGACCGCATCGCCGAGCGCATGCAGCGCGTGCTGGACCATGGCCAGTACATCATGGGCCCCGAGGTCAAGGAGCTGGAAGAACAGCTCGCCGCCTACACCGGCGCGCGCCACTGCATCACGGTGGCCAGCGGCACCGAGGCGCTGCTGATCGCGCTGATGGCACTCGACCTGAAGCCCGGCGACGAGGTCGTGACGACGCCGTTCACCTTCGCGGCCACCGCCGAGATGATCGTGCTGCTGGGCGGCGTGCCGGTGTTCGTCGACATCGAGCCCGACACCTGCAACATCGACGTGTCGCAGCTCGAGGCGCGCATCACGCCGCGCACCCGCGCCATCATGCCGGTGAGCCTGTACGGCCAGGCGGCCGACATGGACGAGATCAACGCGATCGCGCAGCGCCACGGGTTGCCGGTGATCGAGGACGCGGCGCAGAGCTTCGGGGCCGACTACGAAGGCCGCAAGAGCTGCAACCTGAGCACCTTCGGCTGCACCAGCTTCTTCCCGAGCAAGCCGCTCGGCTGCTACGGCGACGGCGGTGCGATCTTCACCAGCGACGACCGCCTGGCCCAGGCCTGCCGCGAGATCCGCGTGCACGGCCAGAGCGCGCGCTACACCCACACCCGCGTGGGCGTCGGCGGCCGCATGGACACGCTGCAGTGCGCCATCGTGCTGGCCAAGCTGGAGCGCTTCGACTGGGAGATCGCGCAGCGCCTGGCGATCGGCGCGCGCTACGACGAGATGCTGTCGGGCAAGCTGCCGGTGGTCGCGCAGCGGCCCGGGCGCAACAGCGTGTTCGCGCAGTACACCGTGTTCGTCGACGACCGCGCCGCGGTGCAGGCGAAGCTGGCAGCGCAGGGCATCCCGACCGCCGTGCACTACCCGCTGCCGATCAACCAGCAGCCGGCCTACCGGGCCTGGCAGGTGCCGGGCGGCACGCCGAACGCCGAGCGCGCCGCCGCGCGCGTGATGAGCCTGCCGATGAGCGCCGACCTGAGCCTCGCCGACCAGCAGCGGGTGGTGCACGCCCTGCTCGCATGACGGCACCGGGCCACGCGGGGTCGGGCTCGGCGCGGCACGTGCTGACGCTGCTGACCGGCACCGGGCTGGCCCAGGTGATCGCGCTGGCGGCGAGCCCGCTGCTGTCGCGGCTGTTCGCGCCGGAAGACTTCGGCGTGTTCGCGCTGTTCCAGAGCGTGGTGGCCGTGCTGGCCATCCTGGCCACCGGCCGCTACGAGCTGGCGGTGGTGCTGCCCGAATCGGACGACGACGGCTGGCAGCTGCTGCTGCTGGCGCTGCTGATCGCGCTCGGCGTGACCCTGCTGTGCCTGGTGGTCGTCGCGCTGGCCGGCCGCTGGCTGGCGGCCGAGGCCGGCCATGCCACGCTCGCGCCCTGGCTGTACCTGCTGCCGCTGTCGGTGGCGCTGACCGCGGCGGTGAACACCTTGGGGTGCTGGGCCAACCGGCGCCGGCAGTACCGGCAACTGGCCGGCAACCGCGTCGTGCAAAGCGGCGGCGGGGTCGCGGCGACGCTGGGCCTGGGGGCGGCCGGCTGGGCCGCGCCGGGGCTGCTGCTGGGCGGTGCCGTCGGCCAGGCGCTGTCGGCCGGGCTGCTCGGCTGGCAGGCGCGCGGCGACCTGCGGCCGGCCCGGGCGACGCGCCTGCGTGCGCTGGCGCGGCAGTACCGCAACTTCCCGCGCATCAACCTGCCGCATGCACTGCTCGATGCCTTGCAGGCGAGTGCCTTGCTGGCGGTGATGGGGGCCGCCTTCGGCAGCCAGGTGCTGGGCTGGTATGCGTTCGCGCTGCGCATCGCGCGCACGCCGCTCGCGATGCTGGGCGCATCGGTCGGCCAGGTGTTCCAGCAGCGCGCGGCGCAGGTGTGGAACGAGGGCGGCGACCTGGCGGGCCTCGCGCGGCGCACGACCGGCCGGCTCGCGCTGTTCGCGTTGCCGTTCGCGCTGCTGATGCTGTTCGCGCCGGCGCTGTTCGCCTGGGCCTTCGGTGCCGAGTGGCGCGAGGCGGGCGTGCAGGCGCGCATCCTCGCGCCGTGGATGCTGCTGAACTTCCTGACCTCGCCCCTGTCGCAGCTGCCGCTGGTCGTCGGTCAGCAGGGCAGGGCGCTGGCCTTCGGCGTGGCCTACCAGGTGTCGATGCTGCTGCCCTATGTGCTGGCCTGGGTGCTGCGCTGGGACATCGCGACGGCCCTGGCGCTGCAGTCGGCGGCGTCCTGCGTCGTGCTGCTGGCCTATGGCGCATGGCTGCACCGGCTGGCGGCCACGAGGCGGATCGCATGAGCCCGGTCAGCTTCTGGAGCGAGCGCGTGCGGCGCTACGGGCACACCGGTTGGTCCGATGCCGCGACCTACGCCTACGACCAGCGGCTGCGGCTGAAGGCCGTCGGCTGGCTGCTGAAGCCGGTGCACAGCGCGCTCGACTACGGCTGCGGCGTCGGCGACTTCTGCGCGCTGCTGGCCACCTGCGCGCAGCGCGTGGTCGGGCACGACCTGTCGCGCGAGGCGCTGCTGCGCGCGGCGCGGCAGCATCCGTCGACGGCGATCCGCTACGAGCCGATCGCGCAGGCGGTGTGGTCGCAGCGCYACGACCTGATCCTCAGCATCACGGTGCTGCAGCACGTGGTCGACGATGGCGAGCTGCAGGCCCTGCTGGAACGCTGTGCCGACGCGCTGCAGCCGGGGGGCCGGATGATCGTGCTGGAAACGCTGGCCGACGAGACACGCGATGGCGGCTACCTGAAGCGGCGCACGCAGGCCGAACTGGTCGACGCGTTTGCGCGGGCGGGCCTGTCGCTGCAGTCGCGGCGCGGCTTCTACCACCCCACCGAATGCCCGACGCCCGCCTTCCTGGCCTACCGCAAGCGGCTTGCGGTGCGGCTGCTGTCGCGCCTGGCGGGCTGGAAAGTGCCCGGCGCGCAGCCGCTGCTGGCGCGCATCGCGCACGCCGCGGCTGATGCCGACACCGAGTTCCTGGCCCAGCCGGCGTCGCCGACCCAGCTGCTGGTCTTCGCCAGGAGATCGGCATGACGGGTGCGCCGGTGCTGATGGTCGGCAGCGCGTCGATCCATGTCGCCCGGGTGGTGCGCGGCCTGTGCGAGGCCGGCCAGCCGGTCGTGCTGGCCACGCATGGCGAACTGGCGATCGAGCCGCACCCGCTGCTGCTCGACGTCGCGCAGGTCGACTTCTCGGTGGCCCGGCTCGACACGCCGTACCGGCTGCGCCGCCTGGTGCGGCGCTGGTCGCCGCGCGTGCTGCATGCGCAGCAGGCCAACAGCGTCGGCTGGCATGCGGCGCGCGCGGTGCGCGGCACGGGCGTGCCGCTGCTGCTGACGCTGTGGGGTTCGGACGTGCTGACGTTGCCGTCGCGCAGCGCCTTCCACCGCTGGATGGTGCGCCAGGCCTTGCTGGGCGCGCAGGCCTGGACGGCCGATGCGCAGGTCTTGCTGGCAGCCGCCCGCGAGCTGGCCGGCGACGGTCCATTGCGCGAATGGATCCCGCTCGGCATCGCCGAGCCGCCGGCGTTGCCCGGCGTGGTGGCCGAGCGCCGCATCCTGTCGTGCCGGCTGCACAAGCCGCTGTACCGCATCGACGCGATCCTGCAGGCCTTCGCGCGGCTGCCGCAGCGCTGCGCCGGCTGGACGCTCGAGGTGGCGGCGGCCGGCCCGCAGACCGACGAGCTGCGCCGCATGGCCGGCACGCTGGGCATCGCCCCGCGCGTCGAATTCACCGGCCTGCTCGACGCGCAGTCGCTGGCCCGCAGCTACCGCCGAGCGGCCCTGTTCGCGAGCGTGCCCGAATCGGACGGCACCTCGGTCAGCCTGCTCGAGGCGATGGCCGCCGGCTGCCTGCCGGTGCTGAGCGACCTGCCGGCCAACCGCGAGTGGGTGACCGAGGGCCACAACGGTTTCCTGGTCGGCGACCTGGCGAGGCTGGACGACGTGCTGCTGCGCGCGATCGACACCTGGGAGAGCGGCACCTGGGCCCGCGACGGCCAGCCGTTCAACCGCCAGCTGATCCGCGACAAGGCGATGTTCTCGGGCAACATCCGGCAGTTCCTGCAACTCTACGACCGCCTGCGCAGGCCAGAGCCATGACCCCCACGCTGCCCCGCATCGTGCACCTGACGACCGTGCACCCGCGCGACGACATCCGCATCTTCCGCAAGGAATGCCGCTCGCTCGCGCGCGCCGGCTACGACGTGATCCAGGTGGTCGGCGACGGCCTCGGCGACGCGCAGGCCGACGGCGTGCGCATCGTCGACATCGGTGCGCCGCCGGCCGGCCGCATCGCCCGCATGCGGCGCCAGCCGCGGCTCGCGCTGCGCCGCGTGCTGGACCTGCAGCCGGCGCTGGTGCACTTCCACGACCCCGAGCTGCTGCCGGTGGGCGCCGCGCTGGCGCGCCGCGGCATCGTCGCGGTGTACGACGCACACGAGGACGTGCCGCGCCAGATCCTGACCAAGCAGTGGATCCCGGCGGCGCTGCGCACGCCGCTGTCGCACGCGTTCGAGCGCTACGAGAACTGGCGCGTGCGCCAGCTGTCGGGCGTGGTCGGCGCGACGCCGCACATCACCGAGCGCTTCGCGCCGCTGGCCCGGCGCACGGCCAACGTCAGCAACTTCCCGTTCCTCGACGAGCTGGCCCCGGCCGGCACCGCCTTGCCGAAGGAGAACGCGGTCTGCTACGTCGGCGGCATCACCCGCACGCGCGGCGCGCACGAAATGCTTCTCGCGCTGCCGCAGGTGCCGGGCGTGCGGCTGCTGCTGTGCGGGCGCTTCGAGGATGCGGCGCTCGAGGCCGAGCTGCGCGCGCTGCCCGGCTGGGCCCAAGTCGACTACCTGGGGCAGGTGGGCCGCGAGCAGGTGCGCGACGTGATGGCGCGCTCGTTCGCCGGGCTGGTCACGCTGCAGCCGATGCCGAGCTACCTCGACGCGCTGCCGATCAAGATGTTCGAATACATGTCGGCCGAGTTGCCGGTGATCGCGTCCAACTTTCCGCAGTGGCGCGCCATCGTCGAGGCGCATGGCTGCGGCGTCTGCGTCAATCCGCTCGACCCGCATGCGATCGCCGATGCGATCCGGTTGCTGCGCGATGCGCCCGACCGGGTGCGCGAGATGGGCCGCGCCGGACAGCGCGCGGTCAACGAGGTGTTCAACTGGCCGCAGGCGGAACGCGCGCTGCTGGCCTTCTACGGCGAGCTGTTGCGTTGAACATCCTGTTGATCAACCACTACGCCGGCTCGCCGCGCCACGGCATGGAGTTCCGGCCGTACTACCTGGCGCGCGAATGGGTGCGCGCCGGGCACCGGGTGCAGGTGGTCGCGGCGTCGCAATCGCACGTGCGCAGCCGGCAGCCCGAGGTCGGCGCACAGCCGCTCGACGAGACGATCGACGGCATCGCCTACCGCTGGCTGCCGGCGCCGCGCTACCAAGGCAACGGCATCGGCCGGCTGCGCAACATCGCGGCCTTCCTGTGGCGGCTGTGGCGCGAGACGCCGGCGCTGGTCGAGCGCTTCCGGCCCGACGTCGTCATCGCCTCCAGCACCTACCCGATGGACGTCTGGGTCGCGCGCCGCATCGCGCGGCGTGCGAAGGCGACGCTGGTGTTCGAGGTGCACGATCTGTGGCCGCTGTCGCCGATCGAGCTGTCGGGCATGTCGCCGCGGCATCCGTTCGCGCGGCTGTGCCAGAAGGCCGAGGACGACGCCTACCGCGATGCCGACGTCGTGGTGTCGATGCTGCCGAAGGTGGCGGGCCACATGGGTGCGCACGGGCTGGACCTGCGCAAGCTGCACATCGTGCCGAACGGCATTTCGCCGGACGACTGGGCGGGCGAGACGGCGCCGCTGGATGCGGCGATCGCCGCGCATGTCGCGGCACAGCGGGCGCTGGGCCGCACGGTCGTCGGCTATGCCGGCTCGCACGGGTTGCCGAATGCGCTCGACGTGCTGCTGGATGCGGCGGGGTTGATGAAGGACGAGCCGGTGGCCTTCGTGCTCGTCGGCGACGGGATGGAAAAGTCGCGGCTCGCACAACGCGTGGCCGCCGAAGGCCTGGACAAGGTCGCACTGTTCCCGCCGGTGCCGAAGGCGCAGATCCCGGCGCTGCTGGGGGGGGTCGACATCGCCTGGATCGGCTGGCAGCGCACGCCGATCTACCGCTTCGGCATCGCACCGAACAAGCTGATGGACTACATGATGGCGGGCCGCGCGGTGCTGCACTCGGTGGAGGCGGGCAACGACCCGGTGGCCGAGGCAGGCTGCGGCGTGACGGTGGCGCCCGAGGATGCGCCGGCGGTGGTGCGGGGCCTGCACGAGCTGCTGGCGGCCGGTGCGCCGGCGCGGCAGGCGATGGGCGAACGGGGGCGTGCCTTCGTGCAGGCCCATCACACCTATCCGGTGCTGGCGCAGCGATTCATCGATGCCGTGCAGGGAGCCGCGCGATGACCGAGCCGCAGCAGGTGGCCGAGCGCTACGCGCGTCGCCGCGTCGGCGACCGCTACAGCCTGCTGCGGCCGGAGGTGTGGCAGATGGTGCATGAGCGGCAGCGCGCGATGCTGAAGCTGTTCGCGCGGGCCGGGGTGCATGACCTGTCGGCGCTGCGGCTGCTGGAGGTCGGCTGCGGCCAGGGCGGCAACCTGCTCGAACTGCTGCGCCTGGGCTTTGCGCCCGAGCACCTGGCCGGCATCGAGTTGCTGCCCGAGCGACTGGCGCAGGCACGCCGCTGCCTGCCGGCGGCGCTCGTGCTGCACGAAGGCGACGCGCTGCAGGCGCCGGTCGCCGATGCATCGCAGGACATCGTCTTCGTCGCCACGGTGTTCTCGTCGCTGCTGGACGACGCGTTCCAGCAGCAACTGGCCGCCGCGATGTGGCGCTGGGTCAAGCCGGGCGGTGCGGTGCTGTGGTACGACTTCACCGTCGACAACCCGCGCAATCCGGACGTGCGCGGCGTGCCGCTGGCGCGGGTGCGCGAGCTGTTCCCGCACGGCCGCATCGACCCGCGCCGCATCACGCTGGCGCCGCCGCTGGCGCGGGCAGTCTGCCGCCTGGGGGCCGGGTTGTATCCGGTGTTCAACGCGTTGCCGCTGCTGCGCACGCATGTGCTGGCATGGGTGGAGAAACCCGGCTGAGAGAGGGATGCTAGCAGTGCATTCACTGATTACAATGACGTCTCCCGCTTCAAAGAGGAGTGCTCGATGGCCACATTGATGATTCGCAGCATGAGCGAGCGCGTCAAGGCCGAGTTGCGCATCCTCGCCGCACGGCGTGGCGTCTCGATGGAGCAGCAGGCGAGGGACATCATCGAGCAGGCGGTGCTCGGGCCGGCGCCCGATGAGCCGTTTGCCCAACGCATCCAGCAACGGTTCGCGAAAGTGGCGGTGGACGAATTGCCGGTGCCGCCGAGGCAGGCGCCACGGCTGCCGCCGAAATGGAGTGGCAAGTGAGTGGTGGACGAATCATCCTGGACACGAACGTTCTGTCCGAGTTGATGCGACCGCGAGCGGATTCGCAGGTGCTCGCATGGTTCGCGGCACAGGGAAGCAAAGCCAGGTTTCTGGTCACGGCCATCACTCAGGCCGAAATCCTGCTGGGCATCTCGCTGCTGCCGGCCGGCAAGAAGCGCACCGGCCTGGTTGATGTAGCCCATCAGATGTTTGCCCAGGAGTTTCAGGGGGCGAACCTGGCCTTCGACGAACACGTTGCGCAGGACTACGCGGCCATTGTTTCGACGCGCCGCCGCCGCGGGGCACCGATCTCGGTGGAAGATGCACAGATCGCCGCCATCGCCACGCACCATCGCCTGCCGCTGGCCACACGCAACACCAAGGACTTCGACCATCTCCCAGGTCTGGTCCTGATCAACCCTTGGGACACGGCTGTCACCTCATGAGTTCTCCCGATCCGGCCAAGCTGCCTTTCCTCCCCTTCGCCCTGCCCGAGATCGGCGACGAGGAGATCGCCGAAGTCGTCGACACGCTGAAATCCGGCTGGGTCACGACCGGCCCGAAGACGCGGCGCTTCGAGGAGGACTTCACCGCCTTCCTCGGCGACGCGTCCCTGCAGTCGATGGCGGTCAACTCGGCGACGGCCGGCCTGCACCTGGCGCTCGAGGCGCTGGGCATCGGCCCGGGCGACGAGGTCATCACGACCACGGCCACCTTCACCGCCACTGCCGAGGTGGTGCGCTACCTCGGCGCCGACGTGGTGCTGGTCGACATCGACCCGGCCACGCTGTGCATCGACGTGGCGGCGGTCGAGGCGGCGATCACGCCGCGCACCAAGGCCGTCATCCCGGTGCACTACGCCGGGCTCGCCGCCGACATGCCCGCGCTGCTGGCGCTGGCGAAAAAGCACGGGCTGAAGGTGGTCGAGGACGCGGCGCACGCGCTGCCGACCACGGTGGGCGGCCAGCTCGTCGGCACGCTGGCGTCCGACGTCACGGTGTTCAGCTTCTACGCCAACAAGACCATCACCACCGGCGAAGGCGGCATGGTCGTCACGCGCGATCCCGAACTCGCCAGGCGCATCAAGGTGATGCGCCTGCACGGCATGAGCCGCGATGCCTTCGATCGCTTCACGGCCAAGGTGCCGAGCTGGTACTACGAGATCGTCGCGCCGGGCTTCAAGTACAACCTCACCGACATCGCGTCGGCGCTCGGCATCCACCAGCTCAAGCGCGCGCGCGCCTTCCAGCAGCGGCGCACGGAGCTCGCGGCGCTCTACGCCGAAGCGCTGGCGGGTTTGCCGGTGGTGCTGCCGCCGCAGCCGCCGACCGGCGAGCAGCACGCCTGGCACTTGTACGTGCTGCGCCTGGCCGACGGCGCGAAGGTGACGCGCGACGTGCTGATCGAGCGGCTGTTCGCCGCCGGCATCGGCTGCAGCGTGCACTACATCCCGCTGCATCTGCAGCCGTACTGGCGCGATCGCTACGCGCTGAAGCCGGAACAGTTTCCAAGGTCGCAGCTCGCGTACGAGCGCATGCTGAGCCTGCCGTTGTACACGCGCATGGGCGACGACGATGTGCGGCGCGTCGCCGACGTGATCCGCGCGACCCTCGCGTGACCGGGCAAATGGCCAAGCGCGCCTTCGACCTGTTGCTGTCGGCCGCCGGGCTGCTCTTGCTGTCACCGTTCCTGCTCGGGATTGCTCTGTGGATCAAGCTGGATTCGCCGGGGCCGGTGTTCTTCCGCCAGGAACGGGTCGGCCGCCACGGCCGGCGCTTCCTCATCCACAAGTTCCGCACGATGCGCCATGCGCCGCACGAGCATGGCGCACAGATCACCGTCGGTGCCGATGCGCGCATCACGCGTGCCGGCCAGGCGCTGCGGCGCCGCAAGCTCGACGAGCTGCCGCAGCTGATCGACGTGCTGGCGGGCACGATGAGCCTGGTCGGGCCGCGGCCCGAGGTGCCGCGCTATGTCGCGCTGTACCCTGCGGCGCTGCGCGACAAGGTGCTGAGCGTGCGCCCGGGCATCACCGATCCCGCCTCCATCGAGTTCCGCGATGAGAGCGAGCTGCTCGCGCGCGCCGGTGACCCGGAGCGCGTCTACATCGAGCAGGTCATGCCCGCCAAGCTGCGCCGCGCGGCGGACTATGTCGACCGCATGTCGATCCGCACCGACCTGCACCTGATCGGGTTGACCTTGCGCCGCCTGCTGCTGCGCTGATACGGCTGCCCATGACGACCCATCTTTCCCTCTGGCACCGCCTCGACCTCGCGCTCGCGCGCGTGCGCCCGCACCGCCGGCCCTTGTCGCTGCTGATCGACGGCGTGATCGTCGCCCTCTGCTGGAATGCCACCTACTTGTTCCGCCTCGGCTTCGAGCGCTGGATGCATGCGCGGCCTTCGTACGACGGCTGGGTCATGGCGGCCGTGGTGGCCACCTACCTGGCCGTGTTCGCGGCGGCCGGCATTCCGCGCGGCATGTGGCGGTTCTCGGGCTTCGGAGAGGTCAAGCGGCTCACGCTCGCCTGCGGGGTCAGCGGCTTGCTGAGTGCTGCCGTCGTGCTGATGGCGCACCTGGCCGAGGTGCCGCGGGCGGTGCTGGCGCTGCACCCGTTCGTGTCGCTGATCGGGCTGTGCATGGTGCGGGTGGCCTACCGGATGCTGTACGAGCACGCACGTGCGCAGATCACCGGGGGAGACACGGACGTGCGGCGCGCGCTGGTGATCGGGGCCGGCGAAGCGGCGAAGCGGCTGCTGGCGACGATACACCATCAAGGTTGGATCGTGATGGGCTTGCTCGACGACGACCCGGCCAAGCGGGGCGCGCGCATCGGCGGCGTGCCGGTGCTGGGCACGCTGCAGGATCTGGCGCGCGACGAGTTGCGCGCCGGTGCCACGCACGTGATCGTCGCGCTGCCCGGTGCCACGGCAGCGCAGCGCCGCCGCGCCATCGAACTGGCCTCGTCGACCGCGCTGCCGGTGCTGATGGTGCCGTCGGCCAGCGAGCTGCAGGACGGCAGCGCGCACATCGAGCGCGTGCGCAGCATCGAGCCCGAAGACCTGCTCGGCCGCGAACCCGTGCTGCTGGACGAGGCGGGCGTCKCCGGCCTGATCTCGGGCAAGACGGTGCTGGTGACGGGCGCCGGCGGCTCGATCGGTTCCGAGTTGTGCCGGCAGGTGGCCCGCTACGGGCCGGCACGCATGGTGCTCTTCGAGCTCAGCGAACTGGCGCTGTACCAGATCGAGCAGCAGCTCAGCGAACTGCATCCCCACCTGCCGCTGGTGCGCCTGATCGGCGACGTGAAGAGCCGCGAGCAGATCGGGCACGCCTGCAACACCTGGCGGCCGCAGCTGGTGCTGCATGCGGCGGCCTACAAGCACGTCCCGCTGATGGAGGACGAGAACGCGTGGATGGCCCTGCACAACAACACGTTGGGCACACTGCAGGCGGCCAGCGCCGCGGCAGAAGCCGGGGCGGAGCGCTTCGTGCTCATCTCGACCGACAAGGCCGTCAACCCGACCAACGTGATGGGGGCCAGCAAGCGGGCCGCTGAGATGGCGCTGTCACACCTGTCGACCCAGGGCCTGAGGACGACCTTCGCGGCCGTGCGCTTCGGCAACGTGCTGGGGTCGAGCGGCAGCGTGATCCCGAAGTTCAAGGAGCAGATTGCCAAGGGCGGGCCGGTCACCGTCACCCACCCGGACATCACGCGCTATTTCATGACCATTCCCGAGGCTGCACGGCTGGTGCTGCAGGCCGCGGCGCTCGCCGAAAGCGGCCAGGTTTACGTGCTGGACATGGGTGAGCCGGTGCGCATCGTCGACCTGGCGCGCGACCTGATCCGGCTGTCGGGGCACCGCGACGGCGAGATCCCGATCGTGTTCACCGGCCTGCGGCCCGGCGAAAAGTTGTTCGAGGAACTGCTGGCGGATGCGGATGCGACGCTTGCGTCCGCGCACCCGCGTCTTCGGGTGGCACAGTTGCAGGAGCCGGCCAGTGGCGTCTGGCTCGAGCGGCTGCGCACCTTCCTCGGCAACGCGTCCACGGCGACGCCACCGTCCGAATGCCGCCGCATGCTGCAGGAACTGGTGCCCGAATACAACCGTCCCGACTGACTCGCTTGGGGTCGTGTGACAAAACGGCGACAATCCGGTGCTTGATCCCAGGGAACCCGTTTGCCGTGAAGAACCGCCTTCTGCTTCTGGCTGTGCTGGCCTGCTGTCTGCCCGCCACGGCTTTCGCTTATGTCGACCCCGGCAGCGGGATGCTGTTGTGGCAAGGCCTGATCGCCGCGATCGGCGCGGTCATCGTGTTCGCGCGCAGTCCCTGGCAGACGCTGAAGCGACTGATCGAGCGGCTGCGCGGCAAATGAGGGATCCGCAGGGTCGCATCCGCTTCGAGGGCGAGCGGGTGCTGCGCACGCTGGTGCGCGCGCTGCCGGACGACCATTTCCTTCGTTCCTCGCTGGCAGCCCGCTGGGTTGCCGAGCGGCGGCTGGTCGCTTTCGAGTGGCAGGATGACACCACGCTGGCGTCGCCGCGCCTGCCGTTCGTGACGCAGCCCACCGAATGGTGCGATGCACAGTTGCACGATGCGGCGGCGCTGACGCTTGCGATGCAGCGCGACGCCGTGTCCGCGGGCTTCGACCTGAAGGATGCATCGGCCTGGAATGTGCTGTTCGACGGCTGCCGGCCGGTCTTCTGCGACCTGCTGTCGTTCGTACCGCTGGCCGAGCGCAAGTGGTGGGCGATGGGCCAGTACGCGCGGCATTTTCTGTTTCCGCTGCTGGCATCGCGGCGCCGCGGCCTGCACGGCCACGAGGTGTTCGCGATGTGGCGCGACGGCATGGCCGCATCGGCGGCGCGCCGCCTGTTCGGCCGCGGCCTGTACTTGACCCGCTACGGCTCGCTGCTGCTGGGCGAAGCGGCAGCGGGCGCGCCCCGGCATTCGGCGCTGGCCGAGGCGCCGCAGCCCGATGTGCAGGCGCGTGCCGGCACCGTGTCGTTCCGCAATGGGCTGCATTCGGCACTCGAATGGATGCTGGCCGGCGTGGCGCCGAGGCCCTTGCGCGGCGCGGCTGCGGCCGGTTGGGCCGGCTACGAGCAGGACCGCCCGCACTACGGCGGCGACAGCCTGCAGCGCAAGCGCGACACGGTCGCCGGCTGGGTCTCGCGCGTGGCGCCCGGGTGGGTGCTGGACATGGGTTGCAACACCGGCGAGTTCTCGCGCATGGCCGCGCAGCAAGGGGCGCAAGTGGTGGCGCTGGACGCCGATCACGACAGCATCGAACGGCTGTACCGCGAGACGCCTGCCGGCACGCGCCTGTACCCGCTGGTCGCGCGCCTGGACGACATCGGTGCCGGTCGCGGCTGGGCCGGCAGCGAGCACCCGGGCCTTGCGCAGCGCCTGGCTGGCCGCTTCGACCTGGTGATGATGCTGGCACTGGTGCATCACCTCGCCATCGGCGCGGCGGTGCCGCTGGATGAAGTGGCAGCCTTCGCGGCCGGCTGCACGCGCGATGCGTTGATCGTCGAGCTGATCGATGCATCCGATCCGCAGCTGGTGTCGCTGTGCAATCAGCGCCAACGCCAGCCGGCGGAGTTCTCCATCGAGCGGCAGCGTGCCGCATTCCGGGCTGCGGGCCTGCGGATCGAGGCGGAAGTTGACCTGGCTCCGGCCGGTCGCACGCTCGCCCTGTTGCGCCGGGCCGCCGAATGAACCAGATCCATTCCCGGATCGACACGAAGGATGTGATCGCTGCCTGCGTGGTGCTGTCGTCCGTGGCGCTCGAACTTGCCTTGCGCGAGCTGTACTACCGGATGTTCGCCGAACTGCCGCGGCTGTTGCTGCTGGCGCTGATCTGGATCGGCATGCTGTTGGCGTTGTCCTTCCTCGGGCGGCGGGTCGATCCGGCACGGCATCGGCTGGTCGGGCGCGTTGCCGTCTTCATCGCGCTGGCCGTGTGGTTCGACCTGGTCGGCGACGTCGCGATTGCCTGGCTGGCGGGCGTGTCGGGAGGTCACCGAACCCTGGTTCACGGCGCGGTCTTTGCAGTCTTCGTCGCAGGTGCCTGGTATGCGCTGCGAGCGGATGCGAAGCGTTGGTCGGCGTGTCGACGTGCGCTCAGCGCGACTGCCTTCCTGTTCGTGGCCAGCCAGCCGGTGATTGCGGCGCTGAGTGCGCCCACGATCTCATGGCCGCAAGCACACGGTGGACCGTCGGGCGCGCGCGACGTCACGGTGTTCCTGCTGCTTGACGAATTGAATGCCAGCGCGGCCGGCCCGGTGGTCGAAGCCCTCGCGAAGGCGGGACGCGGGGTGACCATGAAGTCGCTGCAGCCGGTGGGTGACGGGACGGCAAAGGTCGTGCCGGCAATGTTCACGGGCCGGCGATTCCCGGATGCCAAGCCGTGCGGCCTGCAGACCGTCTGCAGCGGTGCCCAGGTGCTGGATTTCTCGAAGGTGGTCGCCAGCCGGCCCGACGTCGACGTGGTCGGCTTCTATGAGCCGTACTGCGCGATGCGTGGTTTGCGCAGCTGCGCGCACTTCTCGCCCAGCTCCCCGGCATTCGATGTGGCGCGCTGGCGTTGCGCGGCGTTGCGCCGTTCCGCGCTGGTGGCGGCCTGGGCGGGCACGGATGCCGACAAGCAGTGCGCCGAGCTGGGCGGCGTCACCTGGCTGAGCGTCGTGACGGGTGTCGAGGAGGCGATAGCACGCGCTCCGGTGTGGCGCGATGGGGGATTCCTGTTTGCGCACGTGCCGCTGCCGCACCCGCCCGGAGAGGGGCAGGGGGCACTGGCCAGCCACTACGCCGCCAACCTGGGGCGTGCGGTGCGCCTGGTCGATCGCATCGCCGCCCGGGCGGCACGAGAGCCCGATCGCCGCTACACGATCGTCGTGTTCTCGGACCACCCCCTGCGTTCCGCCGTCTGGTGCGGCAGCAGCCAGTACCGGCAGAACGGCTGCCCGTTGCCGCCGCATCTCGTCGACACGAAGGTGCCGTTGATCGTGGCAGGCGAGGTGCCGAAAGCCTTTGCGACGGTGAGCGAGAACATCGACGTGTTCCGGCTGGCCGACTGAGGCGGGCGGGTCCTCGCAGCCTACCTCGTGCGGCGAAACACCATCCAGCGCGGCGTCTTGAAACGCACGATGCGCGAGTACAGCCACACGTACAAGATCACGAAGCCGAGCAGGAACCACCCGAGGATGGCACTGCTGTTCCACCACAGCACGCTCGGGATGATGGACAGCAGGCACAGCAGCCACAAGTAGGGCGAGGTCATTGAGTTGCGCCTCGTGAGTCTGCGGCGTTGCCGATTGTTCTCGAGCGTCCAGCGGATCAGGCGACGGTGGATCAGCGTATGGAGATGGATGCCATCCGGAGCCCCCGTCGCGACGCCGCGCACGAACTTGCGCCGATACATCGTGAAGATCGTCTCGAACACCGGGTAGGCGCACAGCAGCAGGGGAAAGATCGGTGATACCGATGCGTTGCGGTGAACCAGCAGAATCCCCAGTTCGCCGAGCAGGAAGCCCAGCAGGTACGCTCCTCCGTCACCGAGGAAAATCATGCCGGCGGGGAAATTCCAGACAAAGAAGCCCAGAATCGCGCCGGCCGTGATCCATGCTGCGGTGAAGATGAAGACGTCCTGTACCTGGAAGGCGACGTAGCCAAGGGCCAGGATCATCATGAGCACGCACATCGATGCGAGGCCGTTGAAGCCGTCGATGATGTTCACTGCGTTGGCGACGCCCGCAATGACGAGGATGGTCAGCAGCCACGAGAAGGCGGCCCACTGGACCATCTGGTCGACGCCAGGGATTGCCGTGCGGTCGATCACGGAGTCCAGCATGGCGATCCCGAGCGCCGCAGACGCCGCGGTCGCCAGCAGCCTTCGCCGCGGGGAGACGCGCTTCGTGAGGTCCTCCGCAATGCCGGCCGCAAAGGCCGGAAGGCTGCAGATCAAGAGCAGCCAGAGACTGCCTGCCGCGGGCGACTCGACCACCTGCGCGATGACCGTCCCGGCCAGCAGGGCTGCCATCACCCCGATGCCCCCAACGCGCGGCACAGGGCGCGTGTGAAACTTCTGCGGGCCCTTCAGGTCGTGGTCGGCGGACAGGCGGCCATGTCGAACCGCGGAACRCACCAGGAACAAGGTGGCCAGCAGGCCAACCAGAAAGCAGACGGCAAAGTAGGTCATGGTTTTGACTGAGGGCCCGCACCAGCCTCTTGCTGGCTTCTGTCGCAAGTCACGGATGGCCTGGGAAGGGCCGCGATTGTCGCCTGCTTCTGGCCTGCAATCCACATGCCGGCATGCCCTGTCAGATGGCAGATTCAGCGATGAACTGTGCCGGATGGCCGGACATTCAGCAGAATCTTCCAGAACGGCAGCGAGGTCCAGACGCGCAACAGGCTGCGCAGATGCCAGTTCAGGTGCTTGCGGGACCGGTGGCTGTCGCGTTGTGCGTCGTGTATCACTCGCGCGGTCGCGACCTGAGCCAGGGCGTGGCCGGACAGGTGAAGGCGCGCGCAGATGTCGTAGTCCTCACAATACAGAAAGTAGCGATCGTCGAAGCCGCCTGCTGCGCGGAAGGCCGTGCTCCTGAAGAGCATGCACATCCCGGCAAACCAGCGGAAAGCGTCAGCGCGGACCGGCGCAGCTCGAGGGCCGGCGAGCCGGCGTGCGAAGACCGACGCCGGCGTGAGGTTGGAGCGCACGGAATCCTCGGTGCCTCCACGCGAGTTCAGGACGACGGGGACCGCGAGCGCCAGCTTGTCGTCCCGCTCGGCCCGCTCGAGCAATTCCCTGAATGGATCGTGGTCCTTGGGAATGCGCAGGTCGGGGTTCAGCACCGCAAACCAGCGGCCATCGCAGTGGGCGAATGCGGCATTGTGGTTGGCGCCGAACCCCTGCGGGGCAGCGTTGCGCACCATCACCACGCTGATGTGGTGGTGTGAGCGTGGCTGGAACGGCTCCTCGCCCAGGTTCATCGTGACGATCACCTTCGCTCCGCGCAGGCTCTCGCATCGATCGAGATCCTGCAGCAGCGAGTCCAGAAGTCGGCCGTGGCCATGGCTGACGATGGAGACGGTGATCGCGCTCACCGATCACGGCCGTCCGGGCGACGGTAGATGTGCGTGGTCTGCACCAGGCCCTTCGGGCGAATCTTCCGCACGGCCTGTCGAAGCGTGCCGTCGACACGCAGCATCAGGTCCCGAAGAGGTTGCTCGGGGCGGCCGCGAAAACTGGTGACTCGGAAATAGTCCTTGCCACCGATGGGATCCGGGCTGAAGTAGTAGTTCGAGACGCAGCAGCGTGCCTGGTCGCTGCGAACAGCACAGACCGAGTGCCAGGATTGCGGCCCCGTCGTCATGACCACCAAGCGGTTGAACGCGCTGTGCACCGTGATGGGCGTACCGCGTACCCCGGCGGGCCACAGTTCCAGATGCCCCCCGCTGTCTTCGGTCCAGTCGGGCGAAGCGTAGTAAAGGAGATTCAGTGCGCGATAGAGCGTGCGGTCGTTGTTGTGCGAATTGTCCAGATGCGGATTGAGAAAGTGGCCCCGCGTCATCAGGCTCAATCCGCCTGCGTAGAGCGCGGGGTCCGGGGTCAGCGAACGCAGCCCGGTGATCTGTGCCACGACGGCGAGAACCTGCGGCTCCTGGAACGCAAACAGCGCCTCCTCGCCTTGGGCATCGTGGCGGTCCATCTGCGCGGCCACATGCTTGTGCTCGCGAAGCGTCTTGCGTTCGCGCATGTCGCCCGGTTGCGGGAAGGAACGGCGGATGGTGTGGGCCATGTCGACCGGGAGCAGGTCATCGACCGCAAACCATTGGATGACCGGATTGGAGGCGAACTGGTTGCGCAGTTCCTCGACGGTCGATGAGTCCAGGCGCGACAGAATCGCGTCGGCGATGTCTTTGCGCGAGTATGTGGCGGGTGGACGTGTGGTGCTCATGGCTGTGTTGTGAGACGGTCGAAATGGAGCTTCGTGAACATGAAGGACAGCGCCGACATGCCGACAAAGTTGACGAGGTAAGGGTTCGTTGCAGATGCCGCCAGGAACGCCATGATGGCGCCCATGCCGGCGCAGGCAGTGCGAGAGCGCGAACTGCGCTGCAGCAGGGCAGGCAACCAGAGGGCCATGACGATGATGCCCAGGGTCAGCAACCCGAAGACTCCCGTCTTCATCAGCATGGCCAGAACGGTCAGTTCATAGGAAAACGGTGTCTCCTCCGATCGCACCAGCGAGGCAGACGCACCGAATCCCTTCCCGATCACGGGGGAATCCTGCCATGCATCGAGCAGCGGGCCGACTTGCGCGTAGCGCTGCTCTGCCGAGCTGTCGGAGAAGGTCGAAGCAACGCGGTTGCCGAACAACGCGAACAATCCCTCGTCTGCGCCGGACGACAGGAGGCCGACGGTCACCACGAGCAAGCATCCGGCGATCAAGGCGCCGGCGATCACCCGCCCGTCGACGAAACGCTCGCGCCGTGTGCTCACCGCCTGGGCGACGATCAGGCCCAGCGCGGCGGCGAGCCAGAGCGACCGGGTGTAGGTTGCGAGCAGCGCCAGGCTGAACAGAAGTACGCCGGCGAAGTGCCTGACGGCAATGCAGTACAGCAGCGCAGGCAGATAGAGCGTTCCGGTGATCCACAAGGCGCGGAAGAATCCATCGGCCATCATGCCGACGTACAGCGGGGGATCCAGGTCGATGTTGCCCAACGTGAAATAGAACAGCGCGATCGCCTGCGCCAGGAAGTTGCCATCCTCGCCGGTCATGCCGAGGCACCACAGCGCAATGTTGAAGACGGCAACCAGCGACAGGCACACCGTGGCGACGCGGCAGAAGGTCTGCCACATGGCCGGGCGGCGCTCGAAGAACGCGAAGAAGAAGAGGCCGAGGAGCGCAGTCGCCAATGGCGAACCGTCCTGGAACGCCATCGACACCTGCCTCGTATCCCGCCATGCCGGTATGAGGAGGATCCACACCGACATGAACAACAGAAGGGCCCCAGCCAGCGTCATGCCGCCCCGTCCGAGGCGGATCGTCCCGCCGAGCCACAGCGCCCCGAAGACAAGCAGGTTCAGCATGAACAGCAGCTTCCTGATGCTCGTGCCGCCCACCATCCAGTAGCCGGGGCCCCCCAGAATGATCTCGGCGGCAAAGACGCAGGCCAGCACGAAGGCCACCGTTTCCAGGCGCGTTGTGCGCCTGCCGTGGGCGATCGGGCGGGTTGCCAGCGATGTCATAGCGTCACGGTCATGCAGGCGTACACATGCAGGCCGTTCAGCAGCACGCCTGGCTTGAACGCTCGCGTCGTGGCGATCGTGCGGGCACGTTGCCATGCCGACTGCGAAGCGAACGAAACGAATCGGTCCAGGACGGCACGTTCGGCCGGGTGCAGCTGGTGGCCGAGGGCCCCCTGCAGTGCGATGGCCTGCCCGATGCAACGAGCGCTGGCGGCCCTGCACCAGCTCAGGTACTCACCCGCCTGCGCCAGGGTGCGCGGAACAGCTCGGCGTCTCGAACCCACGGCGTTGGCGCCGTGTTGTCTGTAGAGCATCAACGGTTCGGCGACGACGACCGCGCGTCCCATCGCGCACGCCACCA
This sequence comes from Rhizobacter sp. P2_D12, assembly GCF_056404395.1. Classification (NCBI taxonomy): domain Bacteria; kingdom Pseudomonadati; phylum Pseudomonadota; class Betaproteobacteria; order Burkholderiales; family Sphaerotilaceae; genus Rhizobacter; species Rhizobacter sp. P2_D12. Next base: position 80,065 of record NZ_JBFUEB010000004.1, read on the forward strand.
GCGCACACCACCAGTCGTGCATGATGGCCGAATCCGGCATGTGCATGCAGTGAGCGGCAAGCGGCCTGTTGATCATCGTCGTCGCGCCGATCGCGTAGTTGCGGAACAGCATGCGGGGGAGCACCAGATCGCGCCCGTCGGACACGCTGAACCGATGCTTGGCGAAATACGAGTCATCGGTGACATTCAGCTGCGCGTCCGTCACCTGGACATCGCTGCAGGCCAGCACAGGCGTGCCGGATGCGGCACCAGTCTCTTGCTCCTTGATGGCGTCGAGCAGGCGTTCAAGCTTGTGGGGAAGCCACGAGTCGTCCTGGTCGCAGAAGGCGATGTAGGGGGCGGTGGCGTGCGAGAGCAGCTTGCCGAAGCTGGCCTTGGGACCCAGCCGGAGCCCGTCTTCCGGCAGGATGCGAACGCGGCCGGGGTGCTCGTCGGCCGCCTGTTGCACCAGTTGACGCGTGCCGTCGCTCGATCCGTCGTCTCGCACGACAAGCTCGAAATCCTGAAAGGTCTGCTGCCAGAGCGAGGCGAGCTGTGCGCCGAGATATCGCTCGCCGTTGTAGGTGGACAGCAGGACCGAAACGACAGGTGAGCTCATCGGGTGGCGGCCGAAATGAGCGACGACGCAAACCGTCGCGCGGCACGCACGGTCGGCTGGACGAGCCCTTTGCCGACGACGTGCGATACGAGAGCCCGGGTGCGATAGAGCTCATGCTTGATGCGCGACAACCGGCGGCCCTGACGGCGATGGGGGGGGAAGAACTCGGTCAGGTCGCGGCGGAGGGTGGCGAACGGAAGGCGCAGCGCGTCTTCCTCGTCCTGGTCCAGTTGTGCCAGGAGGCTGGGGCGCACATGCCCTCGCTTGACCTCTTCCTCCACCAGCGTCCGGCTGATCGCACCTTCCCTGACGGCGTCCAGCAGATAGCGCGACCACAGCGCCGAATGGGGATGCAGGGGATTCAACCAGGGCTGGCCGTCCATGTCCGTGAAGTGCACCAGGCAGGTGGACTCGGGCTCGTAGTGCTCCAGGCTGTTCCAGGTCTCCGGCAGATCCGCGGCCCAGCGCTGGACCGTTGCCATGTCGTACATCACCTGCTCGTAGCTGAGTTCACCGGCGTCGAGCTTGCTCACCACGTCGCGGACGTTCCAGCGCAGGCGGTCGCAGTCGATCAGCATCACGCTGAATTGAGGCCGCCGTCCGCTGCCTGCCGGCTGCGCGGCCGAGACCATCTGGTGGTCGTGCATATCGAACATCCACAGCGACCGCAGGTCGCGCAGCACCAGCATGTCGGAGTCGACGTAGACGGCGCGCCCTTCATGGTTGCACAGCGCCGGAATCGCGAATCGCTGGAACGAGAACGGAGTGCGGCCCTGGTTGCGGGGATCTCGTGGCACCGGCACCTCGAATCCGCTTTGCTCGATCGCGTCGTGCAGGCGTTCCACGCGGACCGATACGCTGGAGTGACGGTGGATGGAGTACTCGAGGACGCGATACGCAAGATCCTGCTCCGGCATGCAGCCGACAAAGACCCGGGCAGGAATGCCGGCATCCATCGGGCCCGAGACGGTGTTGAACTCTTTCATCGTGGCGGCCATTTCCTTGAACTGTTCGTCGAAGCTCGTCTGAGCCGTCTGCAGCTTCGTCTTGGCCGCAATGGCTCCGAATGCCGAGGCGTAGGCATTGCCTCCGTCCACACCAAGCGTGCGCACCTCGGTCGCGCCGGATTGGGCGAGAAGGCGCAGCGCAACCGCGGCGCTGAACGAATACCCCGTGACGTACGGCAGGCCCGGGAGCCTGCGCGATGGCGCCGCCGAGCAAAAGTTGTACGACAGAAGGCGCCCCTGGCTTCGGTATGACCTCAGGACGGGAATGGTGTCACAGTAGTCCGCCAGGGTCTGCGTGCCGGGGCCGAAGAAGACCTTGCCGCCGTAGAGCGGACGATGCTGACGGACGTGCGGGATCCACGGAACGCAGAGGTACTCGACGCGTTCGAGTGCGTCAGGCGAAAGGTGCTCGAATACTTCGACGTCGATGGCATGTCCTACCAGCGCTTCGATGCCGCCCATCGCATGGTTCAGTGCGAAGACGTTGTGCGACCGGGCAAGCGAAGGCTCGAACTTCGACGAGGACGGTCCTTTGCCGACCACCAACCAGTGCCCGGCCGCGGCGCCGCGGYCAGCCGCGATGGACAGGTCGAAGGGCCGAATGTCCTTGCTCATGCTTGCGACATGCCGATCACTGACCACCGATCCGTGCCAGGTCCGCATCCACCATCATCCGGATCAGCGTCTCGAGCGAAGTCTGCGCCTTCCAGCCCAGCCGCTCGGCCGCCTTCGCCGGATTGCCGAGCAGGACGTCGACCTCCGCCGGGCGGAACAGGGCGGGGTCGATCACGACGTGATCCTCATACTTCAGCCCGACATGCTCGAAGGCGATCCGGCACATCTCCCGCACGGTCGTCGTGCGTCCGGTGGCGATCACGAAATCGTCGCCCTTGTCCTGCTGCAGCATCAGCCACATCGCCTTCACATAGTCGCCGGCGAAGCCCCAGTCGCGCTTCACGTCGATGTTGCCCAGCCGCAGTTCGCGCTGCTGGCCCAGCTTGATGCGCGCCGCCGCATCGGTCACCTTGCGCGTGACGAACTCGATGCCGCGCAGCGGCGATTCATGGTTGAACAGGATGCCGCTGGAGGTGTGCATCCCGAAACTCTCGCGGTAGTTCACCGTCATCCAGTGCGCGTAGAGCTTGGCTGCGCCATACGGACTGCGCGGATAGAACGGCGTCTGCTCGCTCTGCATCGGCTCCTGGATCTTGCCGAACATCTCGCTGGTGCTCGCCTGGTAGAAGCGGGCCGTCGGGTTGACGATCCGCACCGCCTCCAGAACGTGAACCGCGCCCAGGCCGGTCACGTTGCCGGTCAGCAGCGGTTGCGACCATGAGGTGCCGACGAAGCTCTGCGCCGCCAGGTTGTAGATCTCGTCGGCCTTCGTCTGCTCCACGATCCGGATCAGCGACGACTGGTCGGTGATGTCACCGTCGAGCAGCGCGACGTCCGATTCGATGCCCAGTTCGCGCAGCCGCCACAACGTGTCCGACGAGCGGCGCGCGAGCAGGCCGCTGACTCGGTAGCCCTTCTCGAGAAGCAACTTGCCGAGGTAGGCGCCGTCCTGGCCGGTCATGCCCGTGATGAATGCCGATTTGCTCATGCTGCTTCTTTCTGTTCCCAGTATTCGATGATGTCGGCGAGCGTCTGCTCGAATGCGATCGACGGCTGCCACCCGGTGTCTTGCGACAGCCGTTCGTGGCTGCCCCGGACTCGCCGCTGTTCCGACGGGCGCAGGCGGTCCGACGCCACAGTGAGCGCGACGGCAGTATCGGTGAGCGCAGACAGCGTCTCGATGATGCTGCGCAAACTTCGCTCCACGCCCGAGCACACGTTGTAGGTCGATCCGCTGCGACCGCTCTCGAGCAGGTGCGAATAGGCGCGCACCACGTCGCGCACGTCGGTGAAGTCGCGGGTTGCATCCACGTCGCCCACTGTCAGTTGCGGTGCCGCCTTCCCCCGGCGAACGCGCACCAGTTGCTGCGCGAAACTCGCCACCGCGAAGCGCGGGTCCTGCCGCGGCCCGACGTGGTTGAACGGACGCGCGATCACGATGTCGAAGGGCCCCGTCTGGCTCCACTGATAGCAAAGCGCCTCGGCCGCCACCTTGCTCACCGCATACGGGTTGCGTGGGCGCAGCGGGCGGTCCTCGATGACGGGCAGCTCGCTCTCGGGCACCGTGCCGTAGACGTCGCCCGAACCGACGAACAGCATCCGGCCGTCGAAGCCCGTCTTGCGCAGCGCGGACAGCAGGTTGAGCGTGCCGCCGAGATTGACATCCAGCGTGCCGGCCGGATCGTCAAAGGCGGCAGGCACCGAACTCTGCGCCGCCAGGTGGATCACCCGTTGCGGGCGGATCTGGTCGAGCGCCGCGCAGACATCGCCCGCCCGGCGCAAATCGACGGGCTGGCCATCGAGCTCGAGATCGACGCAAGCAAACTGCTCGGCGCAGTGCGAGCCGACGAAGCCGGACAGTCCGGTGACGAGTGTCTTCACGGAATCACGCGCCAGGCTTGACCGCAACGACCAGCGAGGTCATCGGGTACCGGGTTCGCTGCAGGCGCCGGAACAGCGCCGCGCCATACCGCGCCGCCGAATTGCGCAGCCCCAGCGCTTCCATCGCGACCGGGCCGAGGTTGAGGTGATTGATGGGCTGCCTGACCTCGACCTTGAAGCCCGCCGCTTCCACCTCGCGGCACAGGCCGTCCATGTCCCAGAAGTTGACGTGGGTGCGGTCGATCCAGTGGTTGTAGATCATGCCGCTGCCGCGCATGCCCGGCGTCAGCGTGCAATTGGGCACCGTGAGGATCAGGTTCTTGCGGCTGACGCGAAAGTACTCGCGCAGCGCGCGCGCCGGATCGGGCAGGTGCTCCAGCGTCTCGAACGACAGGATGGTGTCGACGCTGGCGTCGGGCAGTTGCAGCTCCTGCGCATCCGACACGTCGAACAGCTCGGGGCGCTGCTTCCAGGCTTCGAACTGGCGGTAGTCCATGCCGCGGATGCGATACCGGTCGGCCAGGTGGAGCACGTAGGCACCGTTGCCGCAACCGACGTCGAGTACCACGTCGCCCGCATGGCGCTCCACCGCGGCCAGCCGCTCCGGGTTGAGCGCACGCACGGCGTAGTCTGGATGTGCGGCCTTGTTGTCGACAGTGCTGTTCATCGGCGATCGGGTGATGGTTGATTCGTCGTGCGGAAAAGGAGGGCTCAGGCCGGCTTCAGGGCCGTGATGGCCGCTTGCGGCGCGCGGATGCCCATGCGGTCGGCGATCTTGGCGGCATAGGGCACCCAGTCGCAGTGGCGTACGGTTTCGTCGACGGCACAGTCGAGCTCGAATGCCCGCTCGACCAGCGCGCACACCTGCGCCGCCGGGGTGCCGATGTCGAACAGGAAGCCGTTCTTGCCGTGTTCGATGACGTCGGGTGCGAATCCGGTGCGGCTGGCCACCGGCACGGCGTTCGACATCATCGCCTCCAGCAGCGGGATCGGCCCGCCTTCGAGTTGCGATGCCGAGATGAACACGCTCATCTGGGCATAGAACGCCGGGTAGTGCTCGTAGGTGGTGTCGACGAGCTCGAAGTTGGGCAGCGCGCACAGCTCGGCAAACCGCGGATAGGCATCCCAGCCCTTGCCGAGCAGCACGAACTTGCGGTGCGGCATGGCGCGCACGACCTCGAGCACCAGGTCCGGCGACTTGCGGGGGTAGTACGCCGAGCAGAATCCGACCTTGCCGTCGGCACGCCGCGGATGCGGCCTGTAGACGGCGGCACTGGCCGCCCCGACACTCACACTCAGTCGGTTCGGTTCGACGCCGAGGCTGGCGAGCCTGTCGCGCAAGGCGTCGTTCATGCAGATGATGGAGTCGCTCGTGTTCAGCAGGCGTGCCAGCATCTCGTCGGACACGCCGTGCTTCGAGGCTTCGAGGTGCGTCGCGAACACATGGCTTTGTCCAAGGCGGAACGGGCGCAGGCGCGACAGCGAACCCACGTAGTACATGTAGTGCGAGAAGAAATAGCGCCGCGATGCCGGCAGCGGTGTCCCGAAGGCGCAGTAGCGGACGTCCAGGCCGGGCAGCCGGGTGCCGATTTCCCGGCAGATGGCATCGAGGATCCAGCCCTGGGCCGGCTTGGGCGGTGTCACGAAGACGACGTCCGCCACCGGTCCTTCGGACGCTCGGCGCGGCAGTGCTCTCGCCAGCCGATCGAGTGCACCGGCGACGAGCGGCGAGCCGAGGGCGGTCAACTTGAGCCAGGTGCCGATGGAGAGGGATTTGTTGTCCATGAGGGGGCCGATTATCTGGTGAAGTCAGGTCAGGCCTGCTCCGTCGCGGGTGCACTGATCAGGCGGCCAATGCGGCGCTCCAGGATCCACAGCATGGCGAGCATGTTGCCCAGGTAGTGCGCCATGGTCGCCAACGCGAGGCCGACAAGGCCGATCCACAGGAAACCGCCAGCCTTCAATGCGAGCGAGAGGCAAAACCCCGCGATACCGATCCGGGTCGGCGTGCGCGTATCACCGAGCGCGTAGAACGATGACACGACCACGGACCCTGCCGCAGCCGGGAACAGATAGCCCACGAGCAGCACGCACAGCCACCACGATTGCAGCAAGGCGTCGGCACGCAACTTGAGGACAGGCGTCGCGATCATCGGCCAGACGGGACGAAGTGCCAGCAGGGCGATCAGGATCGCCAGGCTCGACAAGCCGACGCGGACGATCGAACGGCGGTAGGTGGCGCGCATGCCGATCCAGTCGCAGGCCTCGGCGGAGCGGGCGAGGGTGGGCACGACGGGCATGCACAGCGCGCGCTCGAGAACTGAAGCCATCGCCCCCATGCCCATCTGCACGAAATTGAAGAGCGTCATCCCGCCGGCCGGCGCCAGTGAACTCCAGAAGCGGTCCACGAGCGGCCCGGTCTTGTAGAACGACGATCCCACCAGAATCGGCCGGGCCTGTCGCCAGCCCTGCGAGTCGTGCCATGCGGCCGGGAGCGAAGGCACGGGGCGGCCTGCGCGATGGAACAGGATCATGCTGACCAAGGCAGATCGCAGCAGACTCGCCCAGGCAGCGGCAATGATGCCGAAGTGCGGTACGGTGAGCACGGCCAGGACGATGGTCCCGATCGAGCCGGCCAGCGCGGTGGCTTCCGGGGCGATGAAGTCGCCGCGTGCCCGCAAGGCGGTTGTCAGCAGGGCGGACTGTCCGTTCAGCAAGGCAGCGACCAGCAGCAACTGCGTCATCTCGACGGTCAGCGTGCTGCGGTGGGCACCCATCCCGATAAACACCCAGGGAACCCAGATGAATGCAGTGGCGACCAGCGCGGCCGTGACGATGCCGAACGTGAGCAGCAGCTGGCCTTGGGCCGTTCGCTGTAGAGTCGACCATTGCGCGCGATCGTGCGCTGCCACCGCCAGGCGCGACTGCCATGCGCCCTGCAGTGCGACGGACAGCACCGCGAACACGACCAGCGGCACCGCTTGTGCCGCCACCCATGCGTCGGTTTCCTCGCCGGCCCCGAGAATGCCCAGGATTGCGATCTGCAGCAGCAGGCTGGAGACCAGCTGCATTGCCGCCAAGCCGCCCAGAGACACGCCGAGCTTCATTCCGCGTCGTCCTTCGGTCTGCCGGCGTCGGTGATTTCCTTGCGCAGCGCCGAGATGGCGTTGCGCAAGGTCTCGAACTCGGCCTCCTTGCGCGCGAGAAAGGCCTGGGTCAGTTGCAGTTTCTCTTTCACGCCTTGCGGAGTCAGCAGATAGGCGTAGGCGATCTTCTTGCCGCTGCGCCGGAAGTTCTGGATCTTGATCAGCCCCTTGTTGAGCAGCGCGTGCAACACATAGTGCGTCTTGCCGAGGCTGACGCCCATGGCCTGAGACAATTGCCGTTGCGACAGCTCCGGCCGCTCGGCCAGAAGCCGCAGCGCCTCCAGCATGGTGGCCAAGTCTTCGGTCGGGCGTGACGGGGGGGCTTTCACGGGAGCGTGCTGCGTTCAACGGGTGAACGCGGGAGTGTATGCGAGAGCGTTCAMCCGTTGAACGCGCTCGGCAGGCGGGCTTCGTTCACTCCGTCGGGGGGATGGTTTCCCGTACAGGGGATAATCCGCGAATGATTGAACACAAGCAGGACGGCGTCGGTACCGGCTCGGAGCAGGCCGCCGACACGACGGACAGCCCTCCGGCCGTCGAGTTTTCTTCCCTCGGGCTCGCGTCTGTCCTACAGAAGGCCGTTGCCGAATCGGGCTACACCAAGTGCACGCCGATCCAGGCCAAGGCGATCCCGATCGTGCTGGCCGGCCGCGACGTGATGGGCGCCGCCCAGACCGGCACCGGCAAGACGGCTGCCTTCTCGCTGCCGCTGCTGCACAAGATGCTGCGGCACGAGAACGCCAGCATGTCGCCGGCGCGGCACCCGGTGCGGGCACTGGTGCTGGCCCCCACGCGCGAGCTGGCCGACCAGGTCGCCAAGAACATCAAGACGTATTCCAAGCACACCAAGCTGCGCGCGGCCGTGGTCTTCGGCGGCATCGACATGAAGCCGCAGACGCTCGAGCTGAAAGCCGGCGTCGAGGTGCTGATCGCCACGCCGGGCCGCCTGCTCGACCACATCGAGGCGAAGAACGCGGTGCTGAACCAGGTCGAGTACGTCGTGCTCGACGAGGCCGACCGCATGCTCGACATCGGCTTCCTGCCCGACCTGCAGCGCATCCTGAGCTACCTGCCGAAGCAGCGCCAGACGCTGCTGTTTTCGGCCACCTTCTCGACCGAGATCAAGAAGCTTGCCGAAAGCTACCTGCAGGACCCGGTGCTGGTCGAGGTGGCACGGCCGAACGCGACGGCGACGAACGTGGAGCAGCGCTTCTACAGCGTGACGTCGGACGACAAGCGCGCTGCGATTCGCAAGATCCTGGTCGAGCGCGACCTGAAGCAGGCGATCGTCTTCGTCAACTCCAAGCTCGGTTGCGCGCGCCTGGCACGCTCGCTGGAGCGCGAGGGCTTGAAGACCAATGCCCTGCACGGCGACAAGTCGCAGGACGAGCGCCTGAAGGCGCTGGACGCGTTCAAGCGTGGCGAGGTCGACGTGCTGGTCTGCACCGACGTCGCGGCGCGCGGGCTCGACATCGCCGACCTGCCGGCGGTGTTCAACTTCGACGTGCCCTTCAATGCCGAGGACTACGTGCACCGCATCGGCCGCACCGGGCGCGCGGGCGCTTCGGGCCTGGCGGTGACGCTGGTGACGCGCGATGACGCGCGCCTCGTGTCGGACATCGAGAAGCTGATCAAGAAGAAGATCGAGCTCGAGCCGCTGGAACTCGACGATGCCCGCCCGCGCATGTCGGACCGCAGCGACCGGGGCGAACGCAGCGAGCGCCCGCGCCGCAGCTGGGACGATGGCCCCGTCGGCGAATCGCGCGAGCCGCGCGAGGCACGCCCGCAGCGCAGCTACGCGCCGCCGCGCCCGCCGGCCGATCCGTTCTTCGACAAGCCCTACGAGCCGAGTTCCAGCGCTGCAGAGCCGGCCTGGGAAAGCAAGGCCGCCGCGGCGCCGGCCGCCGGGCGCCTGTCGCCCAACATCAAGCCGAAGAAGAAGGTTGCGGCGCTGTTCGGCGCCAAGCCCGCGCCTGCGCAGCCCTGAGCGCGCTCAGCCTGCCAGCAGCGCGAACACCGCCGGCACGTCGGCGGGCAGCGCGGTGGGGTGGCTGCGCCACTCGGCCACCGTGGCGCTGCGCGTCCATGCGCCGGCGAGCGTCAGGCCGCAGCTGACGGACAGCCGGGTCTGCGGCTGCAGCGCGCCCAGCAGGGCCGCCAGCAGCGCCGCATTGCGGTAGGGCGTCTCGATCATCAGCTGCGTCTGCGCGGCCTTGCGCGACAGCGTTTCCAGCTCGCGCAGCCGGCTCGTACGCTGCGCGCCGTCCACCGGCACGTAGCCGACGAACGCGAAGCTCTGGCCGTTCAGGCCACTCGCGCCCAGCGCCATCAACAGCGAACTGGGCCCCGCCAGCGGCACCACCTCCAGCGACAACGCATGCGCGGCCCGCACCAGATCGCTGCCCGGATCGGCGATCGCCGGCAGGCCGGCCTCGGAGATCAGGCCGACGTCGTGGCCGGCGAGCGCCGGGGCCAGCAGCGGTTTCAGGTCGGCGGCGACCGCATCCCGGCCCTTCGGCGGGCGCGGCAACTCGACGATGGACAGCTCCTGCAGTGGACGCGCCAGCGGAACCACCGCGTCGACCCGCTTCAGGAACGCCCGCGTCGTCTTCGCGTTCTCGGCCACCCAATGCCCGAGCGAGGCTGCGGTGCGCAGCACGCCCATCGGCAGCACCTCGCGCAGGTCGGCGTCGCCGGCGACGCCGAAATCGAGCGTGTTCGGCACCAGGAACAATTGCCCGCGGCTGGCCATCGGGTCAGGGCTTGAGCGGGTCGATGCCCGCCTGGCGCAGCAGGTCGGCGGTGCGGATCAGCGGCAGGCCGACCAGCGCCGTCGGGTCATCGGATTCGATGGCGGCCAGCAATGCGATGCCCAGCGCCTCGGACTTGGCGCTGCCGGCGCAGTCGTACGGCTGCTCTGTGCGCAGGTAGTGCTCGATCTCGGCGTCGCCCAGGTCGCGGAAGCGCACCCGCACCGGCACCAGGGCCGAGGCCTCGAAGCCGGCCGACTGGTGCACCACCGCCACCGCGGTCTGGAACACGACGGTGCGGCCGCGCATCGCCTGCAGCTGCGCGACGGCGCGCGCATGGTCGCCCGGCTTGCCGACCGGCTGGCCGTCGAGATCGGCCACCTGGTCCGAGCCGATCACCACCGCGTCCGGTGCCTGTGCCGCGACGGCACGCGCCTTGGCCAGCGCCAGCCGCAGCGCCAGCGCCGCCGGGGCTTCGCCGGCCCGCGGCGTCTCGTCGACCAACGGGGAGCGCACCTCGAACGGCAGGCGCAGGCGCTCCAGCAGCTCGCGACGGTAACGCGACGTGGAGCCCAGGATCAGAGGGGGACGTGGGGTCATGCGGCGATTCTCCCATCGTGCGGCCTCGGTACACTGGACGCATGAAGTCGCGTGTTTCCGATCCCCGCCACCTGGACGTCGAGGCGTTCGCCAAGGAATCTGCCGAGCTGGCCGGCGTCTGGCCGCTGGCCATGCTGGCCCGCCTGCAGCAGACGGCGCTGCCCGGCAGTGCCGCAAACATCAGCTGGTCGGCCCACGGCGAACGCCGGGAAGGCCGGGCCGGCATCGTCGAGACCTGGCTGCACCTGCGTGCCGATGCCGAGGTCGAGCTCGAATGCCAGCGCTGCCTGTCGGCCGTTGCCACGCCGATCTCGATCGACCGCTCGTTGCTGTTCGTCCCCGGCGAGGACGCCGCCGCCGCGCTCGATGCCGAGAGCGAGCAGGACGTGCTGGCGCTGAACCGCGACCTCGACCTGCTGGAGTTGATCGAGGACGAGCTGCTGCTGTCGCTGCCGATCGTCCCGCGCCACGCCGAGTGCCCGCAGCCGCTGGTGCTGCCGGCCGACGAGGAGGACGAGGCGGAAAAGGCGCCCCATCCGTTCGCCGGCCTGGCGGCGCTGAAGCGCGGCAGCCTGCCCAATTGATCCCGGCCTGGGGGGCCATGCTAGAATCGCAGGCTTTTTCGTCAAGGCGCTGACTTGTCTGTCAGTGCACCCCGCCTGGCTCCTGCGAGAGTGTCCAGGAGTCTCAAGGAGAATTTTCATGGCCGTTCAGCAAAACAAGAAGTCGCCTTCGAAGCGCGGCATGCACCGTTCGCACAATGCCCTGGTGAACCCGGGCATCGCGATCGAGCCGACCACCGGCGAGACGCACCTGCGTCACCACATCAGCCCCAACGGTTTCTACCGTGGGCGCAAGGTCCTGAAGACCAAGGCTGACGCCTGAGTCTGTTGTCGCGCAATTCCGCCTGTTCGCGCCCTGTCGCGGCCAAGGCACGATGCGTGAACCCGGCGAGACCTTGTACCGACCCGGCCTGCGGCGCGCTGCAGTGCCGGGTGTTTGTCTTTTTGGTCGCGCCGGCTTGATCCCGTTGCTCCCCTTGCTTCCTTTGTCACCATGAACGCGATGTCGCCATCCGGCGCGATCGATGTCATCCGGCTGTCCGTCGACTGCATGGGCGGCGACCACGGTCCGTCCGTCACGCTACCGGCCTGCCGGGCCTTCCTGGCCGCCCACCCGCAGGCCGAAGTGGTGCTGGTCGGCCGTGCCGAGGCGCTGGCGCCGGCCGCGCGCTGGGAGCGCTGCCACAGCGTCGTCGCCTCCGAAGTCGTCGAGATGGACGACGCGGTCGAGGTGGCGTTGCGCCGCAAGAAGGATTCGTCGCTGCGCATCGCGCTCGGCCAGCTGAAGGCCGGGGCGGATGGCCAGCCGCCGCGTGCGCATGCCTGCGTGTCGGCCGGCAACACCGGCGCGCTGATGGCGGTGGCGCGCTACCTGCTCAAGACGCTCGACGGCATCGACCGCCCGGCGATCGCCGCGGTGATGCCCAACCAGAAGGACGGCTACACGACGGTGCTCGACCTGGGTGCCAACGTCGACTGCAGCGCCGAGCACCTGCTGCAGTTCGCCGTGATGGGCAGCGCGCTGGTGGCGGCGGTCGACGGCAAGGAGAACCCGAGTGTCGGCCTTCTGAACATCGGCGAAGAGGTCATCAAGGGCAACGAGACCATCAAGCGCGCCGGCGAGCTGCTGCGCGCCGCGGCCGAAGGCGGGCACATCAACTTCCACGGCAACGTCGAAGGCAACGACATCTTCAAGGGCACGACCGACATCGTCGTCTGCGACGGTTTCGTCGGCAACGTCGCGCTGAAGACGGCGGAAGGCCTCGCATCGATGCTGTCCAATTTCATCAAGCAGGAATTCACCCGCAACATCTTCACGAAGATGGCCGCGCTGGTCGCGCTGCCGGTGCTGAACCATTTCAAGCACCGCGTCGACCACCGGCGCTACAGCGGCGGTGCGCTGCTGGGGCTGCGCGGCCTGGTGTTCAAGGCGCACGGTTCGTCCGATGCCTATGCCTTCGAGCAGGCCTTGAATCGGGCTTATGATGCGGCCCGCAATCACTTGCTGGATCGGGTGCACGACCGGATTCGCGATTCGCTGCACGCCTTGCCGACCCCTGCAGGTGCCGCCGGCGAGCCGCCGGAAGCCGGTGCCGCCCTCGCTGCATGACCCACCCCTCTTCGAACCGCTATTCGCGCATCGCCGGCACCGGCAGCTTCCTGCCGCCCAAGCGACTGACCAACGAAGCCCTGGCCGCCGAGCTGGCTGCCAAGGGTGTCGAAACCTCCGATGAATGGATCGTCGCGCGCACCGGCATCCGCGCGCGCCACTTTGCCGAGCCCGACGTGCCCTGCAGCGACCTGGCCGTGSCGGCCGCGCGCCATGCGCTCGAGGCGGCCGGCATCAGCGCCGCGCAGATCGACCTGATCATCGTCGCGACCTCGACGCCCGACATGGTGTTCCCGTCCACCGCGACCATCGTGCAGCACAAGCTGGGCGTCGCCGGCTGCGCCGCGTTCGACGTGCAGGCCGTGTGTTCCGGCTTCGTCTACGCGCTGACGGTGGCCGATTCGATGATCCGCACCGGCGCCGCCAGCAAGGCGCTGGTGATCGGCGCCGAGGTGTTCTCGCGCCTGCTCGACTTCAACGACCGCACCACCTGCGTGCTGTTCGGCGACGGCGCCGGTGCCGTGGTGCTGGAGGCCAGCGACACCCCCGGCATCCTGGCCAGCGAGCTGCATGCCGATGGCCGCCACGTCGACATCCTGTGCACGCCGGGTTCGGTCTCCGGCGGCAAGATCACCGGCGACCCCTTGCTGAAGATGGATGGCCCGGCGGTGTTCAAGCTGGCAGTCGGCGTGCTCGAAGACGTGGCCCGCTCGGTGCTCGCGAAGGCCGGCCGCACCGATGCCGACATCGACTGGCTGATCCCGCACCAGGCCAACATCCGCATCATGCAGGGCACGGCGAAGAAGCTGAAGCTGCCGCTGGACAAGCTGGTCGTGACGGTGGACGAACACGGCAACACGTCCGCCGCCTCCATTCCGCTGGCGCTCGACGTGGCGGTGCGCGCCGGCACCGTCAAGCGCGGCGACACCGTGATGCTCGAGGGCGTCGGCGGCGGATTCACCTGGGGCGCGGTGCTGCTCGACTATTGAGCCCACTGGTTGCCGAGATTCAAGGCATTGACATGACACCGTTTGCATTCGTCTTCCCGGGCCAGGGCTCGCAGGCTGTCGGCATGCTCGACGCCTGGGGCGATCACGCCGCCGTGCGCGACACGCTGGCCGAAGCCACGTCGGCGCTCGGCGTCGACGTGGGCCGGCTGATCCACGCCGGCCCGAAGGAAGCGCTCGACCTGACCGAGAACACCCAGCCGGTAATGCTGACCGCAGGCGTGGCCTGCCTGCGCGCATGGCTCGCTGAAACCGGCCTGCAGCCCGCGGTGGTGGCCGGCCATTCGCTCGGCGAATACGCCGCGCTGGTGGCGGCCGGCGTGCTGAGCCTGTCCGATGCGTTGCCGCTGGTGCGCTTTCGCGCGCAGGCGATGCAGCAGGCGGTGCCGGTCGGGGCCGGTGGCATGGCGGCGATCCTCGGGCTGGATGCCGAGGTCGTGCGTGCCGGGTGTGCCGAGGCGAGCACCGCCTCCGGAGAAATCGTCGAGGCCGCGAACTTCAACGACCCGAAGCAGACCGTGATCGCCGGCACCAAGGCCGCCGTCGAATTCGCCTGCAGCCTGCTGAAGGACAAGGGTGCCAAGCGTGCGCTGCAACTGTCCGTCTCGGCACCGTTCCACTCGAGCCTGATGCGCCCGGCCGCCGAGCAACTGAAGGCGCGGCTCGAAGCCGTTTCGCTGAACGCGCCGCGCATCCCGCTGGTCAACAACATCGACGTCGCGGTGCAGGACGATCCGGCGATGATCCGCGACGCCCTGGTGCGCCAGGCCTGCGGGCCGGTGCGCTGGGTCGAGGTGGTGCAGGCGATCCGCGGCCGCGGCATCCGGCACATCTTCGAATGCGGCCCGGGCAAGGTGCTGGCCAGCACGATCCGCCGCATCGACCCCGACGCGGTCACGGCGGCGATCCACGATCCCGCGACGCTGCTTGAAGCGAAAGGCCTGCTGCAATGAGTGAATCGACAATGACCGGCCAGGTGGCCCTGGTGACCGGCGCTTCGCGCGGCATCGGCCGGGCCATTGCGCTGGCGCTGGCCGCGCAGGGTGCCAAGGTCATCGGCACCGCCACCACACCGGCGGGCGCCGACGCGATCGGCGCGGCGCTGGCCGCCTTTCCCGGCAGCCGCGGCCTGTGCCTGAACGTCAACGACGGCCCGGGCGTCGAGGCGGCGGTCGATGCGATCGTCAAGGAGCACGGCGGGCTGCAGATCCTCGTCAACAACGCCGGCATCACGCGCGACACCTTGTCGATGCGCATGAAGGACGACGACTGGGATGCGGTGATCGACACCAACCTGAAGGCGGTGTTCCGCCTCAGCCGGGCCGTCATCCGCCCGATGATGAAGCAGCGCTTCGGGCGCATCATCAGCATCACGTCGGTGGTGGGTGCCAGCGGCAACGCCGGCCAGGCCAACTATGCGGCGTCGAAGGCGGGGGTGGCCGGCATGACGCGCGCGCTGGCGCGCGAGCTGGGCAGCCGCGGCATCACCGTCAACTGCGTCGCCCCGGGTTTCATCCAGACCGACATGACCAGCGAGCTGTCCGAACAGCAGACGGCCGGGCTTCTGGCGCAGATTCCGCTGGGCCGGCTCGGCCAGGCGAGCGACATTGCGCATGCGGTGGCCTTCCTGGCATCGGCCCAGGCCGGCTACATCACCGGCGCGGAGTTGCACGTCAATGGCGGCATGTTCATGAACTGACGCCAACCACCGTCATCTCGCGTCGAACGCATTTCCAGACCGACCGGAAGGCCCCGACCGGAACCTGGTTTCCAGCGTGTCAGCCTGACTTAGAGCCGACACCCTGCAAGCCTTAGAATCTCGGGCTGTTTCAGCAAACCCTCTTGGAGGAGTCATGAGCGATATCGAAGCACGTGTGAAGAAAATCATCGCGGAACAACTGGGCGTTCCGGAAGCCGATGTGTCCAACGAGAAGGCTTTCGTGGCAGACCTGGGCGCTGATTCGCTCGACACCGTGGAACTGGTGATGGCCCTCGAAGACGAGTTCGGCATCGAGATCCCCGACGAGGAAGCCGAGAAGATCACGACCGTGCAGCTGGCGATCGACTACGCCGTCAAGCACCAGAAGGCCTGAGCCTTCATTCCCAACCGAGCAGCAATCGCATGAGCCGTCGCCGCGTCGTCGTCACCGGGCTCGGCCTCATCAGTCCCGTGGGTAACACGGTGGCCGAGGGGTGGGCCAACATCGTGGCCGGGCGTTCCGGCATCGCGACCATCACCAAGTTCGATGCGTCGCCCTTCGCCTGTCGCTTCGCCGGCGAGGTCAAGGGTTTCAAGGTGGAGGACTACTTCCCCGCCAAGGAAGCCCGGCACATGGACACCTTCATCCATTACGGCCTGGCCGCATCGATGCAGGCCGTGCAGGATTCCGGCCTGCCGACCGGCGATGCGCTGACCGAGGAGCAGGCCGAACGCATCGGCTGCCTCGTCGGCTCGGGCATCGGCGGCTTGCCGATGATCGAGGAGACCCATGCCGAGCTGGTGGAGCGCGGTCCGCGGCGTGTCTCGCCGTTCTTCGTGCCGGCCTCGATCATCAACATGATCTCGGGGCATGTGTCGATCAAGTACGGCTTCCAGGGCCCGAACCTGGCCATCGTCACCGCCTGCACCACCGGCCTGCACTGCATCGGCGAGGCCGGCCGGCTGATCGAGTACGGCGATGCCGACGTGATGGTGGCCGGCGGTGCCGAATCCACCGTCTCGCCGCTGGGCATAGGCGGCTTTGCGGCGGCGCGTGCGCTGTCGACGCGCAACGACGATCCCGCCACGGCCTCGCGCCCCTGGGACAAGGACCGCGACGGCTTCGTGCTCGGCGAAGGCGCCGGCGTGGTGGTGCTCGAGGAATACGAGCATGCCAAGCGGCGTGGCGCGAAGATCTACGCCGAGCTGGTCGGATTCGGCATGGGTGCGGACGCGTTCCACATGACGGCGCCGAACGTCGACGGGCCGAAGCGCTCGATGAAGGCGGCGCTGCGCAATGCCGGGCTGAACCCCGACCAGATCCAGTACCTGAACGCGCACGGCACCTCGACGCCGCTGGGTGACGTCAACGAGAGCAACGCGATCAAGCTGGCCTACGGCGACCATGCGAAGAAGATGGTCGTCAGCTCGACCAAGTCGATGACGGGCCACCTGCTGGGCGGTGCCGGCGGCATCGAATCGGTCTTCACGACGCTCGCGCTGCACCACCAGGTGGTGCCGCCGACCATCAACATCTTCAACCAGGATCCCGAGTGCGACCTGGACTACTGCGCCAACACCGCGCGCGACCTGAAGATGGAGTACGCGGTGAAGAACAACTTCGGTTTCGGCGGCACGAACGGCACCCTGGTGTTCAAGCGCGTGTGATCGCCACGAGCGCCGCGCATGCACGCGCCAGCTGAATTCCAGGTCTCGGTGACGCGCTTCGGTGCCTGGCGCGCCGGCCTGGCGGGGCTGGGTGCGGCCGTGTGGGGCTGCGGCCTCGCGTGGGCCCTGGCCACCGAGCGCGCGCCGGCATCCCCGGCGGGCATGCTGCTGTGGCTCGCATGCGCCGGCGCGACGCTGGCCTTGTTCACGCTCGGCCGCGTCCGCCCGTTCCAGCTGCGCTGGGACACCCGGTGCTGGCATCTGACGCCCGGCGCGTCCGAGCCGCAGGCCGGCACGCTGCGCGTCGCGATCGATGCCGGCGCGTGGTTGCTGCTGCAATTCGTGCCGCATCCGCCGGGTTCCGGCGCCCCGCGCTGGCTGCCGGTGCAGCGCCGCGGGCTGGGTGCGGCCTGGCACCGCTTCCGCAGCACCTTGTTCGGCGCCCCGGGCGCGGGCCAGCCGCCATGACCGCCACCGACGCCGACGCCCCGCTGATCGAGCGCATCAAGCGCGGCGACGTGAAGGCCTTCGAGATGCTGGTCGTCAAGTACCAGCGCCGCATCGAGCGCCTGATCGGCCGCATGGTGCGCGACACCGACCTGGTGCAGGACATCGCCCAGGAGACCTTCATCCGTGCCTACCGGGCCATCCCGCAGTTCCGCGGCGACAGCGCCTTCTACACCTGGCTGTACCGGATCGCGGTCAACACCGCGAAGAAGGCCCTGGTCGAGATGAAACGCGACCCGCTCGTGACGGAATCGGCACGCGCGCTGAGGGATGATGATGACGAAACTTCCCGGATCGAGAATGAACTAAGCGACGGCGAGACACCCGAAGCCTTGCTGGCGTCGAAAGAAATTGCGGCGACAGTGAACGCTTCGATCGATGCACTGTCTGAGGATCTTCGCCAGGCGATCACGCTGCGCGAAATCGAGGGCCTGAGCTACGAAGAGATTGCCGAAGTGATGAATTGCCCGATCGGGACGGTCAGATCGCGCATCTTCCGCGCCCGCGAGGCGATCGCGCAGCGCCTGCGGCCGTTGTTGGACACCCGGGAAGGCGATCGCTGGTGAAGCGCTTGCCGTGCCACTTGCTGAATGTGAATGCTGGAGCTGGAAATGTCACAGTCGTCTGAAAGCAGTGCGTCGATGGAGAACCTGTCGGCCCTGGTCGATGGGGAACTCGAGTCCGAAGCCGGCGCCCGCGCGTGCGGGCAGTGGCGCGACGATGCGCAGGCGCGCGCGACCTGGCATGCCTACGCGCTGATCGGCGACGTGCTGCGCTCCGGCGACCTGGCGTCGACCGCCGAGCGCGATTGCAGCTTCCTGCTGCGCCTGCGCGAGCAGCTCGCACAGGAGCCGGTGGTGTTGGCGCCGGCCGAACTGGCCGCGCCGCTGCTGGCGCCGCTGCCTGCGGTGGCGGCCGCCGGCGGTTCGCGCCGGGCATGGCGCACGCCGGTGGCGGTGGCCGCCGGTTTCATGGTGGTCGCCGGCGCACTGGTGGTCACCTCGGTGCCGGGTTCGCTGCCGTTCGGCAGCACGCCGACGCTGGCGCAGGCCGGCCCCGCGCCGGTCGTTGCCGCCGCGCCCGGCCTGCAGGCCGTCAGCACGACGCAGGCCGAAGCCGCGCCGGTGCGGCTGAACGGGCAGCTGATCCGCGACGCCCGCCTGGACGAATACCTGTCGGTCCACAAGAAGTTCGGCGGCAGTTCTGCGCCGGGCGTTCCGTCGGGTTTCCTGCGCAATGCCGCAGCCGAAGCCCCCGCCCGCTGACACAGGACTGCTGACCCCATGCTGCTGCGCTTGTCTGCGTTGATGGTGAGTTGTGCGTTCGTCGCGTTCGCTCCGGCCAGCCGGGCGCAGGGTGCCGGCGGCAGCGGCGACCCGCTGGTCGAGGCACGCGAGACCAACACCTGGCTCACGCGCATCAACGAGGCGGCGAACAAGCGCAACTTCCAGGGCACGGTCGTCGTCAGTGCCGGCGGCACGGTCGCCAGTTCGCGCATCGCGCACTTCTGCGAAGGCCGCAACCAGTACGAGCGCATCGATTCGCTGGAAGGCCAGATGCGCAACGTGCTGCGCCAGAACGACCTGGTGCACACCGTGTGGCCGCAAAGCCGGGTCGCGATGGTCGAGCAGCGCGACGGGATGAGCTCGTTCCCCGGCCTGCTGCAGGCCGGGGCGCAGCACGTGGCGGAGTTCTACGAGCTCAAGCCGATGGGCGTCGAGCGCGTTGCCGGCCACGAGGCCAACGTGCTGCAGTTGCGCGCGAAGGATGCGCACCGCTTCGGCTACCGGCTGTGGGCCGAGAAGACGACCGGCCTGCTGCTGCGCACCGAGGTGCTGGGCGAGCATGCCGAGGTGCTGGAGTCGTCGGCGTTCTCCGACGTCAGCATCAACGTGAAACCGCAGGTCGAGTTGGTGACCCAGCCGCTGCGCAAGCTCGACGGCTACCGCATCGTGCGCCCGCCCGTCACCGCGACGCAGCTCGAGGCCGAGGGCTGGACGCTCAAGCACGACATCCCCGGCTTCACGATGGTCAGCTGCGTCAAGCGGCCCTTCGACGGCGCCCTGCGCGTGCGCGGCGCGGCCGACCCGGTGCTGCAGGCGGTCTATTCCGACGGGCTCACCTTCGTCTCCATCTTCATCGAGCCCTTCAACGCCGAGCGCCACCAGCGCGCGATGTCCACCGTGATCGGCGCCACGCAGACGATGATGCGGCGCCAGGGCGATTTCTGGGTCACGGTGATGGGTGATGTGCCGACGGCCACGCTGCGCGCGTTCGCGGCCGGCCTCGAGCGCAGAAAATAGCGGTGGGCCGCGCGCGGCCCCCGGCGAAGGCAACATGATCGAGGGAGTGGTCGCATGCGAGTTCTGATCAACGCGGGCCTGGCGGCCTTGGGCCTGGCGGTTGCGCTGGGTGTCGTGCCTGTCGCCCTCCCGATGGCGCACGCGCAGGCGCGCGAGCTGCCCGATTTCGCCGACCTGGTCGAGCGGGTCAGCCCGGCTGTCGTCAACATCCGCACCACCGAGCGCGCGCCCGAGGCTCCGCGCGGCCCGTTCCGCCGCCGCGGGCCGGTGCCCCAGCCGGGCGACGAGACGCCGCGCGGCGAGGGCTCGGGCTTCATCCTCAGCAGCGACGGCTACGTGATGACGAATGCGCACGTCGTCGAAGGCGCGAACGAGGTCTACGTCACGCTGACCGACAAGCGCGAGTTCAAGGCGAAGATCGTCGGCGCCGACGAACGCACCGACGTCGCGCTCGTGAAGATCGACGCCACCGCGCTGCCATGGGTGAAGATCGGCGACGTGGGCCGTTTGCGCGTGGGCGAATGGGTGCTCGCGATCGGCTCGCCGTTCGGCCTCGAGAGCACCGTCACCGCCGGCATCGTCAGCGCCAAGCAGCGCGAGACCGGCTCCGACGTGCCCTTCATCCAGACCGACGTCGCGGTGAACCCGGGCAACTCCGGCGGCCCGCTGCTGAACATCCGCGGCGAGGCGGTCGGCATCAATTCGCAGATCCTCAGCCCGGTCGGCAGCTTCGTCGGCATCTCGTTCGCGATCCCGATCGACGAGGCGATGCGCGTGGCCGACCAGCTGAAGGCCACCGGGCGCGTAGTGCGCGGCTACCTGGGCATCCAGCCGATCGACGTTCCGCGCGAACTGGCCGAGGAGTACGGCCTCGCGAAGGGCAAGGCGAAGGGCGCCTTCGTGCGCCAGGTCGTCAGCGGCACACCGGCCGACAAGGCCGGCATCCAGCCCGGCGACGTGGTGCTCGCGGTCAACGGCAAGGCCGTGGACGGCGCGGTCGACCTGCGCCGTACGCTGGGGGCGTTGAAGCCGGGGTCGCCGGTCGCGTTGCAGGTCAACCGGCGCGGCAAGCTGCTGGACTTCAAGGCGAGCCTCGCGGAACTGAACCCCCAGGTCGCAGCCGCAGCGGCCGAGCGAGCGGAAGTGCCGGCCGAGCCGCGCGCGGCCGGTGCCGCGAAGGCCTGGGGCCTGACGGTGGCCAACCTCGGCGACAGCGAACGCCAGGCGCTGCGCGGCGCCACCGGCGTGCGCGTCGCGGCAGTGACCGGCGGAGCCGAGGCCGCCGGGTTGCGCGCGGGCGACGTGATCGTGGCGGTCGGCACCACCGACGTCACTGACGTGAAGCAGTTCGACGCGGTGGTGTCCAAGCTCGACAAGGCGAAGTCGCTGCCCGTCACGGTGCTGCGCGGGGACTGGGCGCAGTTCCTGCGCATCCCTGCACTCAAGTGAAGCGGCACAGGCACCGATATCCGACTGCCGATATGGGGATTGCCGTCCGTGTTTCGCAATGCGAGATCTGCCGCTCTCAAAAAAATCCGGAGTCGGAAGTGTCCGATTTTCTTTAAGTGAGTGTGTGCTCGCATATGTGGGTCAAGGGACCGAATTCAGCGTGCTTTTGGCTACAATTCAGAGGTCGCGCATCGGCTTTATTGCCAATCCGGTCAACGAGTAGAGGTTGCTGAAACTATCCCCAAGAGATCCACAAGGCTTTGTGGATAAGTTGTTGATAAGATTTGCTGTTGGGGACCTGCAACGACAAGAAATCAAGCAATGGCGCGGTTTCCGGCGGGGTCCTTTTGGCTACAATGAAAGCCCAACAAGCAGTTGCCATACGTTTTGTTGGAAGGCGCGTCAGTTCTTCGACGTGCCTTTTTTTTGTTCACGGCGAGGGTCGCGAGAGCCGCATACCCATCACATCGCAAGCGCGCATGCATGCGATGTGAGCCACCAACGCAACGGCGCGGCCGTTGCAGCGTCGAATGCGATCAACGTCGGCGCAGCGGAATCGTTCAATGGATCACATCCGAAATTTTTCCATCATTGCCCACATCGACCACGGCAAGTCGACGCTGGCGGACCGTCTGATCCAGCGCTGCGGGGGCCTGAGCGATCGCGAGATGGAAGCGCAGGTGCTCGACTCGATGGACATCGAGCGCGAACGCGGCATCACGATCAAGGCGCAGACCGCCGCGCTGACGTACCGGGCGCGCAACGGCCAGACCTACCAGCTCAACCTGATCGACACGCCGGGGCACGTCGACTTCTCGTATGAAGTGAGCCGATCGCTGTCGGCCTGCGAAGGCGCGCTGCTGGTGGTCGACGCGAGCCAGGGCGTCGAGGCGCAGACGGTTGCGAATTGCTACACCGCGATCGAGCTCGGCGTGCACGTCGTGCCGGTGCTGAACAAGATGGACCTGCCGCAGGCCGATCCGCAGCGCGCGAAGGACGAGATCGAGGACGTGATCGGCATCGACGCCACCGATGCGATCCCTTGCAGCGCCAAGACCGGCGAGGGCATCGACGACATCCTCGAGGCGGTGATCACCCGCATGCCCGCGCCGCGCGGCAACCCGGACGGCCCGTTGCGGGCCATGATCATCGACTCCTGGTTCGACAACTACGTCGGCGTCGTGATGCTGGTGCGCGTGGTCGACGGCGAGCTGAAGAAGGGCGAGCGCTTCAAGATGATGGCCACCGAGGCCGCCTACGCCGCCGAGCAACTGGGCGTGTTCACGCCCAAGTCGCTGGCGCGCGACGTGCTGCGCGCCGGCGAGGTGGGTTTCGTGATCGCCGGCATCAAGGAGCTGCAGGCGGCCAAGGTCGGCGACACCATCACGCTCGAGAAGAAGCTGCCGAACAACGCCGGCCCGGCCGCCGAGGCGCTGCCCGGCTTCAAGGAGATCCAGCCGCAGGTCTTCGCCGGCCTCTACCCGACCGAGGCGAGCGAGTACGACCAGCTGCGCGACGCCCTCGAGAAGCTCAAGCTCAACGATTCGTCGCTGCGCTACGAGCCCGAGGTCAGCCAGGCGCTCGGCTTCGGCTTCCGCTGCGGCTTCCTCGGCCTGCTGCACATGGAGATCGTCCAGGAGCGCCTGGAGCGCGAGTTCGACCAGGACCTGATCACCACCGCCCCGAGCGTGGTCTACGAGGTCGAGCTGGGCGACAAGACGGTGATCCAGGTCGAGAACCCGTCGAAGATGCCCGACCTCGGCCGCATCAACGAGATCCGCGAGCCCATCGTCACGGTGCACCTCTACATGCCGCAGGACTACGTCGGCCCGGTGATGACGCTGGCCAACCTGAAGCGCGGCAACCAGATCAACATGGCCTACCACGGCCGGCAGGTCATGCTGACCTACGAGATGCCGCTGGCCGAGATCGTGCTCGACTTCTTCGACAAGCTGAAGTCGGTGTCGCGCGGCTACGCGTCGATGGACTACGAGTTCAAGGAGTACCGCGCGGCCGACGTCGTGAAGGTCGACATCCTGCTCAACGGCGACAAGGTCGATGCGCTGTCGATCATCGTGCACCGCAGCCAGAGCGCCTACCGCAGCCGCGCGGTGGTGGCCAAGATGCGCGAGCTGATCTCGCGCCAGATGTACGACGTGGCGATCCAGGCCGCCATCGGGGCCAACATCATCGCGCGTGAGACAATCAAGGCGCTGAGAAAGAACGTCCTCGCCAAGTGTTACGGCGGTGACATCTCGCGCAAGCGCAAGCTGCTCGAAAAACAAAAGGCCGGCAAGAAACGCATGAAGCAGATCGGCTCCGTCGAGGTGCCGCAGGAAGCGTTTCTGGCCATCCTCCAAGTGGACGATTGATGGGCTCTCTGATGGGTTCTCTGACCGGTGTGCTCTATGGCTGCCTCGTGCTGTACCTCGGCGGCTGGTACCTCGGAAAATGGACCGGCAACTTCTCGCTGCTGCTGTTCATCCTGACGATCGTGACGCTGGCCTACTGGCTGGCCGAGCGTTTCCATTTCGCGCCCCGGCGCGCCGCCGCGGCGGCCACGCTGGAGCGCCAGGATGCCGAGCGCCGCGAGCGCCTGGCCGCACAGGGCATCGCCAAGGTCGACGGCAACGTCGCGCAGGCGCGCGAGACGCTGCTGATGCAGCCGTGGTGGCTCGACTGGACCGCCGGGCTGTTCCCGGTGATCCTCGTCGTCTTCCTGCTGCGCTCGTTCCTGTTCGAGCCCTTCAAGATCCCCTCCGGCTCGATGGTGCCGACGCTGCTGATCGGCGACCTGATCCTGGTGAACAAATACCACTACGGGATCCGGCTGCCGGTGATCAACAAGAAGATCGTGCAGATCAACGACCCGCAGCGCGGCGACGTGATGGTGTTCCGCTACCCGGCCAACCCGAGCGTCGACTACATCAAGCGCGTGGTGGGCGTGCCGGGCGACGAGGTGGCCTACCTGAACCAACGCCTCTTCCTGAACGGCAAGCCGGTCGAGACCCAGCCGATGGCCCAGTTCTACGACGAGGACACGGTGCGCTTCTTCGACCAGTACACCGAGAAGCTCGGTCCGGCGAACCACCGCATCCTGGTCGACACCCGGCGGCCCACCTTCGTGCGCCCGAACGACCCGTTTCCCTTCAAGGAAAACTGCCGCTACAGTGCGGAAGGCGTGACATGCAAGGTGCCGGCCGGCCACTATTTCATGATGGGCGACAACCGCGACAACTCGGAAGACTCGCGCTTCTGGGGCTTCGTGCCCGACCAGAACATCGTCGGCAAGGCCTTCTTTGTCTGGATGAATTTCGGTAACCTCAAGCGCATCGGTTCGTTCAACTGAACCGCCAGGCCAACAGCAACAGGAGCAGCAGGGAAATGACGATGGAGCTTCGGGGAATGACCGCCCGGCCTACCCGCCAGCGTGGTGTCACGCTGTTCGGCTTGATGTTCTGGGCCATCCTGATCGGCATCGTGTCGCTCATCGGACTGAAGGTCCTGCCGACCTTGAACGAATACTTCACGATCAAGCGCGCGGTCGAGAAGATCGCCACCAGCGGCGCCACCACGGTGCCCGAGATCCGCACCGCTTTCGACAAGCAGAAGGACATCGAGTACTCGATCGTCTCGATCAGCGGCAAGGACCTGGAGATCACCAAGGTGAACGAGAAGGTCGTGATCGGCTTTGCCTACAACAAGGAGATCGAGCTGATGGCGCCGGTCTACCTGTTGCTGAAGTACGAAGGGCGTTCGAGGTAAGGCCGCGGCCCGAATCGATGCCCCGCTGAACCGGCCGCACGCGTGGATGCCCGACTGACCGCCCTGCAGCAACGACTGGGCTACCGCTTCACCCAGCCGGACCTGCTGGCACGCGCGGTGACCCACCGCAGCCTCGGCTCCGACCACAACGAGCGCCTCGAATTCCTGGGCGACGTGGTGCTCAGCCTGGCCATCAGCGACCTGCTGTTCGAGCGCTTCGCAGGCTCTGACGAGGGCGACCTGACGCGCGTGCGGGCCCACCTGGTGCGCGAGGACAGCCTGCACAAGGTGGCCTTGCTGGTCGGGCTGCCCGAGGTGCTGCGCCTGAGCGAAGGCGAAGCGCGCGGCGGCGGCGCGCAGCGGCCGTCGATCCTGGCCGATGCGCTCGAGGCGATCATCGGCGCGACCTACCGCGATGGCGGCTTCGAGGCCGCGCAGGCGCTGGTGCAGCGCCTGTTCGGCGAAGTGATCGAGACGACCGACATCGACAGCTGGTCGAAGGACGCCAAGACCGAATTGCAGGAATGGCTGCAGGCCCGCCGCCTGCCGGTGCCGGCCTACCGCATCGTCACCACCCGTGGCCAGGCGCATGCGCAGACCTTCGAGGTCGAGTGCGCCGTGCCGGCGCTGGGCCTCACGCAGACCGGCGAGGGCCGTTCGCGCCGCGCCGCCGAACAGGAAGCCGCCCGCGCGATGCTGGTGGCGCTGAAGGCCAACGACAAGCCGGGCAGCGCGCTGCGCTCCTGACCGCTCCCTCCATTCCCCCGCATGACCGACCAACCTGACACCCCTGCCGGCGAAGCCGGAGCTGGCGCGCCCCCGGCCGCCACCCGCTGCGGCCTGGTCGCCATCGTCGGCCGCCCGAACGTCGGCAAGTCGACGCTGCTGAACGCGCTGGTCGGCCAGAAGGTCAGCATCACGTCCGACAAGGCGCAGACCACGCGGCACCGCATCACCGGCATCCRCACCGKCGACGACRCACAGTTYRTSTWCGTCGACACCCCGGGCTTCCAGACGCGCCACAGCGCCCCGCTGAACCGCACGCTGAACCGCACCGTGCAGGGCGTGCTGGGCGACGTCGACGTGGTGCTGTTCGTGGTCGAGGCCGGCCGCTTCGGGCTCGACGATGCCAAGGTGCTGGCGCTGATGCCGGCCGACAAGCCGGTGATGCTGATCGCCAACAAGCTCGACAACGTGCACCGCCGCTCCGACCTGGCGCCCTGGCTCAAGGGCATGCAGGACCGCCACGCCTTCGCCGAGTTCGTGCCGCTGACGGCCAGGAAAGACGCCGACGTGCAGCGCCTGCTGGGCATCGTGAAGCCCTACCTGCCGCAGCAGCCCTGGTTCTATGAAGAAGACGCGCTGACCGACCGCAGCGAGAAGTTCCTCGCCAGCGAGATCATCCGCGAGAAGCTGTTCCGCCTGACCGGCGACGAGCTGCCCTACACCTCGACGGTCGTGATCGACAAGTTCGAGGAAGAGGGCGCGCTGCGGCGCATCGCCGCCACCATCATCGTCGAGCGCGACGCCCACAAGGGCATGGTCATCGGCAACGAGGGCGAGCGCCTCAAGCGCATCGGCTCCGAGGCGCGCCAGGAACTCGAACGGCTGATGGACGGCCGCGTCTTCCTCGAGCTGTGGGTCAAGGTGCGGTCGGGCTGGGCCGACGACGAAGAGCATCTGCGCAGCTACGGCTACGAGTAGGCGCGGCGCATGGCCACACGCCCCGCGCGCGCACCGGCCACGCAGGCGGCCTACGTGCTGCACCACTACGACTGGAGCGAATCCAGCCTGATCCTCGACCTCTTCACCCGCGAACAGGGCCGCCTGGCGGTGGTCGCCAAGGGCGCGAAGCGGCCGTATTCGCAGCTGCGGTCGGTGCTGCTGCCGTTCCAGCGCATCCAGGTGTCGCTGGGCAAGCCGCCGCGCGCATCCGAGACCGGCGCCGAGCAGGCCAGCGAGGTGCAGACGCTGCGCGGTGCCGAGTGGGCCGGCGGCAGCGCGATGCTGACCGGCGCGGCCTTGTTCAGCGGCTTCTACCTGAACGAGCTGCTGATGAAGCTGCTCGCGCGCAGCGACCCGCATCCCGCGCTGTTCGATGCCTACTTGCTGACGTTGCCGGCCCTGGTGTCGCGCGACGACGGCAGCGTGCAGGCCGCGCTGCGGGCCTTCGAGCTGACGCTGCTGCAGCGGGTGGGCGTGCTGCCCGACCTGAGCCGCGTCACCTCGACGCAGGACGAAGTGCAGCCCGGCGGCGCCTACCTGCTGCTGCCCGAGCAGGGCGTCGCGACCTCGCGCGGGCGCGATGGCGAGCTGGCGGGCCAGGTGCTGATCGGCCTGCAGGCTGCGCTGCAGCATGGCAGCATCGCCGCACTGCAGCAGGCCTGCGGGCCGGCGCTGCAGGAATTGAAGCTGCTGCTGCGGGCGCTGCTTCACTATCATCTCGGCTCATCGGTGCTGCGCACGCGGCAGGTGATGCTGGACGTGCAAGCCCTGGAGCGCTGACCCATGAATCCTCTACAGACCACCGGCACCGACCCGCGCAGCATGCAGGCCGCGCTGTCGGTCAACCTCAACAAGGTCGCGCTGCTGCGCAACTCGCGCCAGCTGGGCATTCCCAGCGTCACCGGTGCGGCCGAGCTCGCGCTGCAGGCCGGTGCCCAGGGCATCACGGTGCATCCGCGGCCCGACGAGCGCCACATCCGCGCCACCGACGTCTACGAGCTGGCCGAGCTGCTGAAGCAGTGGCCGCAGGTCGAATACAACATCGAAGGCAATCCGTTCCACAACCTGCTCGAGTTCGCGCACGAGCTCAAGCGCCGCGGCCTGCCGCTGCACCAGTGCACCTTCGTGCCCGACAGCGTCGAGCAGGCGACCTCCGACCACGGCTGGCGCTTTCCCGAAGACGCCGCGCGCCTGGCGCCGCTGGTCGCCGAGGTGCAGGCGCTGGGCGTGCGCGTCAGCCTCTTCATGGACCCGCAGCCGCAGGCGATGGCGGCCGTGCGCGAGGTCGGCGCCGACCGTGTCGAGCTCTACACCGAGACCTATGCCCGCGCGCACGGCAGCGCTGCCGGCCCCGGCGTGCTGGCGGCCTTCACCGCGACGGCCGAGGCTGCCGCGCGCGCCGGCCTGGGCGTCAACGCCGGCCACGACCTGAACCGCGACAACCTCACCGACTTCCTGCGGGCGGTGCCCGGCGTGCACGAGGTGTCGATCGGCCACGCGCTGATCGCCGACACGCTGGAGCTGGGCATGGCCGAGACGGTGCGCGACTACCTGCGCTGCATCCAGCTGGCGGCGGCGCGGTGATCTACGGCATCGGCACCGACGTCTGCGACGTGCGCCGCATCGCGGCCTCGCTGGCGCGGCGCGGCGACCGCTTCGCGAGCAAGGTGCTCGGGCCGCAGGAACTGGCGGTGTTCCATGCGCGGCGCGCCCGCGTCGAATCGCGCGGCATCAGCTACCTCGCGACCCGCTTCTCGKCCAAGGAGGCGTTTTCCAAGGCCATCGGCCGCGGCATGCGCATGCCGATGACCTGGCGCGCCTGCGAGATCCTGAACCTGGCCAGCGGCAAGCCCGAGATCCGGCTGCACGGCGAGCTGGCCGCCTGGTTCGAGGCGCGCCACCTGGTCGCGCACGTCAGCGTCAGCGACGAGACCGACTACGCCGCCAGCTTCGTCGTGGTCGAAGTCAAGCAACCTTGAACCCGAAAGAACGAGCATGAGCGAACACGCCCCGGTGATCCTCGACATCGCCGGCACTGCCCTCAACGACGACGACCGACGCCGGCTGCGGCACCCGCTGACCGGCGGCATGATCCTGTTCACGCGCAACTGGGTCGACCGGCGCCACCTCACCGAGCTGACCGCCGAGGTCAAGGCCATCCGCCCGGACCTGCTGATCACCGTCGACCACGAAGGCGGGCGCGTGCAGCGCTTCCGCACCGACGGCTTCACCCACCTGCCGGCGATGCGCGAGTTCGGCGCGCTGTGGATGCAGGATGCGATGCGCGCGATCGATGCCGCCACCTCGGCCGGCTATGTGCTGGGCGCCGAGCTGCTGGCCTGCGGCGTCGAGCTCAGCTTCACCCCGGTGGTCGACCTCGACCACGGGCGCAGCGAGGTGGTCGGCAACCGCGCCTTCCACCGCGATCCGCGCGTCGTCTCGGTGCTGGCGCAGTCGCTGGTCACCGGGCTGCTGCGGGCCGGCATGGCCAATTGCGGCAAGCACTTCCCGGCCCACGGCTATGCGGTGGCCGATTCGCACGTCGCGCGCGCCGTCGACGACCGCGGCTTGCAGGAGATCCTGGCCGAGGACGCCAAGCCCTACGACTGGCTGTCGACCGCGCTGACCAGCGTGATGCCGGCGCACGTCACCTTCCCGCAGGTCGATGCGTTGCCGGCCGGCTTCTCGCCGCGCTGGCTGAAGGACATCCTGCGTGGCCAGCTCGGCTTCACCGGCGCGATCTGCTGCGACGACCTGAGCATGGAAGGCGCGCGCATCGCCGGCAACCCGGTCGAAGGCGGCATCGCCGCGCTCAATGCCGGCTGCGACCTGGTGCTGCTGTGCAACCAGTCCAAGGTCGATGGCGGCCGGCCGGTCGATGCGCTGCTCGACGGGCTGCAGCTGGCGCTGGAGCAGGGCCGCTGGCAGGCCGATGCCAACAGTGAGACGCGCCGGCTGGAGCTGCTGCCGCAGAGTTCGCCGCTGCCGTGGGACGAGCTGATGCACCAGCCGACCTACCAGAACGCGCTCGAGCGCCTGCCTTGACGAAAGTGCTCGCGCGGGCGCTCAAGGAAGGTCGAACCCCGGATTGGCATCCGGGCGACCAGTCGTCGTAGCCCGGACGGAGCGCAGCGGAATCCGGGGCGGCGTGCGTCAGTAGCGCTCGTCGACCGGCCGGCGCGGCTTGCGCGGCGGCACCGCGAGGTCGATGTCCAGGCGCAACCGGCGCGTGTCGCCTGCGCCGCTGATCTCGACCTCCTGTGCGGCGGGTGCCGCCTTCTGGTACGGGTGCCAGCCGTGCAGCGTGTAGCGACCGGGCGGCAGCGCGCCGACGCTGGCGCGGCCCGAGGCATCGGCCTTCGCGAACCAGGCCGAGTCGACCACCATCACGTAGGCCTCCATCCAGTCGTGGATGTTGCAGCCGAGCACGACCGGGCCGGGCTTGTCGAACAGCACCGGCTCGACCGGCATGCCGCTGTAGAGCTGGATCTCGAAGTTCTTCGCCGCCGAGAACGAGTAGACGTGGTGCTTGACCTTGTCGCGGTTCGGGAAGTCGATGCGCGTGCCCAGCGGCACCACGGTGACGAACGGCACGAACTCCAGCTTCAGCTGCTGGATCTCGACGCGAGCCGGCGTGCGCGCCCGGGCCGGTGCGGCGGGGGCTTCGAGCCACACCACTGCGTCCTCGACCGGCCCGCCTTGCGGTGTGCGCACGTCGACGGCGAGCGACCCAGCCTGCGCCGGCAGTGCGACGAGGATTTCGAGCGCGAGCGCGATCCCGGCCCCGCAGCGCACGCGCATCGCCTCAGGGCACCGGCACCAGGGCCGCGTTCGGATCGATCTGCCAGACCTCGCTGACGAGCCTCGCGTCGCGGTACACCAGTACGTGGTGCACGCGCACCGTCATCGTCTTGCCGACGTATTCGGCGGTCGCGCTGAGCGTCACGCCCTTCGGGTTCGCGTTCTGCGTGATCACCGTGCGCTGCAGCGTGCGCGGCTGGTTCTCGTTGCTGGCCGCGAACTTCGTCCACAGCTGGCGCAATGCATCGGCCCCGCGGTAGCGGCCGTCGAGCGGTCCGCCGACCCAGTCCATCCACGGGTCGTCGCCATAGGCCTTCATCACCGCGTCGACGTCGCCGGCCGCGATGGCCTTCAGGTGCAGGTCGGCGGCGCGTTCATCGAGCGGGCCGGCGGCGGCCAGCAGCGGCCACAGGCAGGCTCCCAGCCACAAGGCGAGCTTCTTCATGGGCAGGCTCCGGAAGTGAGCGCCGAGCATGGCATGCGCGCCGTGCGGCCGGCAAGGCGGCAAGCCCCGGTGCGGGCCGCGGGCGGCGTGCATATGCCGCGCTGCCATGAGAAACGGCGCCCGAAGGCGCCGTCGTGGCTCGCGTGAGCTGTCAGATCATCACTGGCGCGGCGCGCCCGATTCCGACTCGAACGGCAGCTTGAACTGCGACAGGTCCTTGCGGGTCTCGACCAGCACCAGCGGGCCTTCGTCGATCACCACCGGCGGACGCGGCTCGCGCGGCACGTGGATCGGCTTCGGCTCGCGGGCCATCGCCTCCTGCACCGCGCGGATCTTGTCGGCGTCGGAGTTGACCCACTGCAGGCCGGCGTTCTGCGCCACCGACTGCAGCTCGTCGAGCGGCAATTCGAAGCGCGGGGCCGGCGCGGCGACCGGTGCGGGTGCCACCGGCGCGGCAACGATGGCCGCTGCCACCGGTGCCGCAACGACCGGCATCGCTGCCACCACCGGCTCGGCCTCGTACGGCTGGGCGGTCACCGCGGTTTCAACCGGCGTGACGGGCGCCTCGTCCGCACCCACGGCCTCGGCGCCGTCGACCGGCTGCGCCGTGCCTTCGGCAGCTTCGCCGTTCTCGCGGCGCTGGCGATCGCGGCCACCGCGGCCTCGTCCACGGCGGCGTCCGTCGCGCTCGCCACCTTCCGGTGCGGCGCCGTTCGCGTCCGGCGTCTCGACGCCGTCCACGGCCTGCACATCGCGCTCGATCTCGACCGGCGCGGCTTCATCGCCCGGCAGCGCGGCCAGCTCGGTGCCGTTCTCGGTCACGACGGCTTCGCCGTTGCGTGCCTCGTCACGGTCGCGGCCACCGCGGCCACGGCGACGGCGGCGTCCGCCTTCGCGCACCTCGCCGGTCTCGGCATCGGGGCCGGGCACGGTGTCGCTGAACGCCTGGACCGGCGGCACTGCGCCGTCGACCGGTGCATCGGCCGGA